>NZ_JASDDE010000024.1:26786-55977 GCF_030407565.1 Pseudoalteromonas sp. APC 3694 | reverse complement strand
TTAAATCTAAGCAAATCATGAGCAAGGAGGATTAAGAAACGCTGCGCTTTTAGAGATAGTGACAAATACAGAATATTTTAATTAATAACTAGGCCTAGTCGTTAGTGTTTTCTCATTTACTCCTCATTCGCTTCTCTCAGTGCAATTTGGTCTTGGTGAATTATTTAAAAAAAAGAAGTTATAGACACTTAGCATTTAGAAGATAAAAATACTCAAAACCAGAAGCTGCGCTTGTTAAGCGAGCAAGCTATGCGTCTACAATCAACCCTAAGATCTGAGACCTTAGCACGCACCTCGCAGCCCATATCTCGTTGCTCGAAGCGCGTGTTTTAACCACAGTACTTATTAAACATCCAACTGCCTCTAATAGCCTCATAATGAGAACCAAATTGCAGCGATAAACACACTATTGGCAAACGATTCATTTGCTCAGCCATACTAAACACATCATAAAATTTATAACCATATTTAGAGGCTAATTTAAGCTCGTTCACATAAAGGGCTTTGTAAGTAGGTGGTAGTTCATTCCAATGCATTAAAGCAATTTGAATAATACCTAAATGAACATCTAACTTATAAGGGCCGACTTTTTTGGCTTGCTGAATATAATTATATACCCGCTCGGTAGGCCCCTCTTGATAGCTGACAACTTGTGCCAAGCTTATCCAGGTTAGTGCCCAAGTTTGTCTAAGCTCAACCGACTTTAATAACGCTTGCTCAGCTTGTTGGTATGTTTGCTTAACTTGTTCAGCTTGATCACTCGATGTGGTATCAATTCCGGCTAAACCTAGCATTTTTATATGGGCTAAAAAGTGCCAATAATGAGGATGCTCAGGATCCATATTAGTAGCCAAGGTAATCGCATTTTCTGCCGCCTGAAGCGATGAACCAGATAAAGCACCATCCGACTCTTGCACAATATTAAGTGCATTAAAGTACCACGCATTAGCGCGCATACTTTGCATGCTGATATAAGCGATAACAAGTACTATCATGGCTAATATAGCAGCAGGAACTACCTTGAACATGTTTAATTTAGTCATTAAATAAGTACTCGGTTAATTGCAGCGGGTTAGTTACAAAAAGCGC
Organism: Pseudoalteromonas sp. APC 3694; assembly: GCF_030407565.1. Taxonomy (NCBI): domain Bacteria; kingdom Pseudomonadati; phylum Pseudomonadota; class Gammaproteobacteria; order Alteromonadales; family Pseudoalteromonadaceae; genus Pseudoalteromonas; species Pseudoalteromonas sp. APC 3694. The sequence goes on along the minus strand of NZ_JASDDE010000024.1, from coordinate 54,888 downwards.
TGTAGCCCGCTCCTCACCTAATAACTGCGCTACTGCTTTTCTAGCTTGACTTAAAATAGGCGGTCGGCGCTTTACTGAATGAGCGTCAGAGGCAACATAGTTCACTAAACCATCTTTTAGCATTTGTAACGCTATAGTTTGTGCGCTTTCGCCCCACTCACCTTCAATACTCGATGCCGTTAGCTGAAAGTCGCAACCTAATTGGTTTAAGTGTTGAATATAATAAAGATTTGACTGAATATCGCGATTACGCTCTGGGTGCGGAATAATAACGCGTATATTTTGTTTAGCGAGCCACTGAATAAACTTATCGTAACCTTGCGGCATGTGTGAATGCGGTAACTCTAATAACAACACGCTTTTGTCTGCTATTTTCCCAATAAAAGGCAGTTTATTAGCCATCACCATTGCCATAAGCTCTATGTCTAAACGTACCTCTGCAGCGGCAGCCAACTTTACATTAATACCTTCTTTTTTTGCCTCTCGCTTTAAACTCTCTAAATCGTTTTTTATTTGAGCCGTCGCATTATTAAAGCGCCCCACATGTATATGTGGCGTTGCCACCATATGAGTAATACCATCGCTTTCGGCCAATTTCAAAAGCGCCAAAGATTCAGTTAAATCTTTAGCGCCATCATCAATACCCGGCAAAATATGCGTATGAATATCAATCATAAATTACTTAATTACACTTGTGGCTTTTGAGGTTGCTGTGAGTAATCGTAATAATCATAGTAACCATGGCTATGCTCATCTTTAGATTTACTCATATCTACCTTGTTTAGTACCACACCAGCAACGTGAGCTTTTACTTCAAATAAACGCTCAAGGCCGGCTGTAATAGGTTTAATACGGGTTATGTCAGATTTAACAACATAAACAACTGAATCAACACTTTGTGCAATTACCAATGCATCACTTACTGCTTGTGTAGGCGGTGTATCAACAATAATATGATCGTACTGCGCTTTTAACTCGCTAAGTAGCTCAGCAAAGCGTGGGCTTGACAACAACTCAAGTGGATTCGATGGTATTTGCCCACTTGGCATAATAGTGACACCCGATTGCGTATCAACATGTACACACTCAGCTAATTGCTCAGTACCTATCATTAAATTACTTAAGCCAGGATGAAATACAGGTATATCAAAACGTTTAGCTAAGGCTGGTTTACGTAAATCGGCATCAATCAGTAATACCTTACCCATTTGTGCCAACGACATCGCTAAGTTTGCAGAGGTGGTGGTTTTACCTTCCCCTGGGGAGGTAGAGGTAACCGCAATAACTTGATGCGCTCTATCTAATTGAGTTAGCAATAAACTAGTGCGTAAGGTACGTACCGACTCAGCAAAGCGACGATAAGTATCTTCTAAATAAGCATGTATCGGGAAAAAGCTCTTTTTAGGCACTACAACATGCGGTAATAATCCTAACATACGCTGCGCGAGTTTATTTTCTACATCATTTTTATTTTTAACTGTGTCGTTTAAGGCATCAAAAACAAAGGTCATTACTACAGCAAAACCAAAACTGGCAACAAAGGCTAATATAACAATCAGCTTTTTGTTAGGCTTACTTGGGTCTTTTGGTGCATAAGCACGGTCTGTAAAGCGCGCTGCAGCTGAGCTAAAGTCACTGGTTACTTCGGTTTCTTTAGAGCGCGATAAGAAGGTATTAAAAATATTACGGTTTGTCTCAACTTCACGTTTTAATTGATTATATTGAGTTTCTTTACGGGTAATGTCTTGATATTCAGCACGAATTTTAGCCAAGTCGCGCTCAAGCGCATTTACAGTTCGCGTTGTTCTGTTAAGCTCTTTTTCTATACCGGTAATTAACCCTTTAATTTGCTTATTAAGGTTAGTTTTAACTGTAGCAAGTTCAGATTTAGCTGAAATCATTTTCGGGTGTTTAGGGCCATAAACTTCACTAAGCTCACTCACCTTACGCTCAACTAAGACCACTTCGCGTTTAACATCTTGTACTACACGATGCGAGGTAATTTCAGGCATACTGCCAAGTAACTCTATGTTGTCGTTACCATATTCGTTAATAACACGGTTAATGCTTTCTAGATTATTTTTAGTCGCACGCGCATCAACTAGCTGTTTTGAGGTTTGCTCAAGCTCTTGGGTAACAAGCCCTGCTATACCTTCTATATCAACCAGTTTTTGTTCTTCTCGGTAAGCTTGTAAACGCACTTCAGAGCTATCTAATTGTACACGCAATTCAGATAAACGCGTGTTTAACCAGCTCGATGCCTGCTTAGTAATACCCATTTTAGCGCGCATTTGGCTTTCTATGTATACTTCACCCACCGTATTAGCCACTAAAGCTGCAAGCTTTGGGTCGCTCGACTCAAAACTTACTTGCACTAATTGGGTATTACGAATTGGAGACACCGTTAAACGAGACTTAAACGCAGCAAGCAAACCTAACATTTCTCGCTCTGCTTGCTCTTCTTCGCTAAGAACAGAGCTTTCTTTTTGATTTAAAAAAGGCAGTAATTGCTTAACCATGCCTTTTAGTTCACCAGTGAGTGAAGGTTCAGCAATAAAGTCGGTATGGTCTTTTAAATTAAGTTTAGTAATTACCTCACGAGCAATGCTGTTTGACTTAATCACTTCAAACTGAGTTAAGTAATACTCTTTTTTAGTTGAATCTAAGCCGTATATTTCGTCAAAACTCACCGCTTTGGTTTGCTCCGACTCAATCAATAAGGTTGCAGTGGCGGTATATTTAGGAACCAAGGTTAATGCAACCATAATAGTGAGCAATGTAACTACAATAGCAAAGCCTAAAATCTTCCATTTACTTTGCTTAATAACATTAATATAAGCACCCAAATCAACAACTTCCAAGTTATTGCTAGGTTTTTCGGTATGTGTATTCATTTTTTATTACTGCCTTAAACTGCTTAAAACAAGCGCTGCTCTATTTTTATGGTGTCACCCGCTGCAATTTGGCTATTTAAACTACCTTTTTGTTGCTGCTGTTTGGTTTGCTCTTTAAAAATAAATATTTTATCAACTGAGGCGCGCTCGGTTAACCCACCGGCTAAAGCTATTGCTTGGTTTACCGTCATAGCAGGTTGGTAAGGGTAAGCGCCTGGCTCTTTAACTTCACCATGTATATAAAAAGGTCGATATTCTATAACTTGCGCATATACATTAGGGTTAACTAAATAGTCCGGCTGCAGACCTTCGCTTATTGTTTGCTCAACTTGCGAAACACTTAAACCCACCAGCTTAACCTTACCTAAAAACGGATAGTTAATTTCACCGCTATTACCAAGCAGTGAGGTTACGTTTAAATCAGGCTGACCAAATACTTTTATTTCTATTTTATCACCCGCACCTAAAATGTAGTTTTGCGAATCGTTCGCAAAACTACCAAAGCTCAGTAATAATATTAAGCCAGTTAAAATTTTAGCCTTCATTCATTTCCCTTTAATGCAAATGTAAAGTTAAGTCCAACAATTACACGATCAAATTCAATATTAGTTTGGGTTGAATTACGGTCAATAAAATCAACATAGCCGGCTACCATACCAAAGTTGCTGGCTAAATAATTTAAGCCTAGGCGGGCATTTTTAACTTTATCTTTACGGTTAAAATTACCAGAGTACTGTTGATCAACATAATTAGCACTGACTACCGAGCTTAAGTAGTCGCTCCAATCGTGCTGCCACGTTGCACCGTAAACACTCTCGCGAATATAATCGCCTTCTAATAACGGATCTTTAGCCGCACGGCTAGTAACTAATTGTAGTGATGAGTAAGAAAGCGGCTTCCAAACAGCGGCAGCTTCCCAGCTTAAACCACTAAAGTTATCGCGCAGGTTTGACTCAAAATCTTTATTTTGGTAACCCACTTTAAATGAGCCAGTAGTAACAGCTGTTGCTTCCCACTCCATACCTAATAATACTTTTACATCGTCTGAGTCACGTGAAATACCGTTTGAATCAATTACATCGTATTGATAGTTTTCTTGCTTTACTTCTAAAAAGGCACGCGTACCTGCTTGGGTATTATAATAACCAATAATACCTAACATAGGTTTGTCGTAATCACGAAACTGCGATATAGCCGTAAAATTTTGATAATTTTTGTTATAATAACCTGCCGTTACAGCAACCTGAGCTTTAGAGCTTTGGGCACCATATTCATAACGAGCAGTTAGATTTTGTTGCTGATAATTTACAAGCTCATCTAGCGCACTGCCCTGGCCTTCGGTTAAACCCGCACCGCGTGACTCGTATAACCAATCAGCATCGCCTGTTACATCTAAACGGTGTTGACTAGTAAACTCTTTGTGCACACCAGCACCCAAGTTTACTTGAGTGAAATTATCAGTGGTGTCTTTATTATGAAGCGATGTGCTAGATGCAATATCAAATTTATAACTGTCAGGGCCATCTTCAATAAGCGCATTTAAACTCGGCGCTATATTCCATATTAAACGCGACTCGGTGTTTTCTGGAGTGCTAAAAAAGTTGTCGTTGCTACTTACACCCAGCTGCAGCGTAGGTGTAATCTCAGCGCCGTCTTTAGTCATTACACTGCCTGGTTGTAATTCTACTGCCAATGCAGGTGCAGATAAGCCTAACGAAACAAGTAAAGTGGTAATTGTATTAGTACGCATTTTCACTTTTAAATCCCTTAAAAATTGTCATAAAAATTATTTTCACATCAAACCATAAAGACCAATGTTTAATGTAATGTAAATCGTATTCAACTCGCTTAGCCATTTTATCGAGTGTATCGGTTTCGCCGCGCCAGCCGTTAATTTGTGCCCAACCGGTAATTCCCGGTTTGGTTTTATGCCTAAACATGTAAAACTCTACTTTTTTTCGGTACTCTTCATTATGGGCAACCGCATGGGGCCGAGGGCCAACAATCGACATATCGCCTTTTAAAACATTTATAAACTGCGGCAGTTCGTCAAGGCTAGTACGGCGTAAAAAGCCACCTAACGGAGTTATGCGGGCATCGTTTTTGGTTGCCTGAGTCACTACATCGCTGTTTTCGGTCACCGTCATCGAGCGGAACTTCCACACTTTTATTTTTCGGCCATCTAAGCCATAGCGATCTTGCTTAAATAGTATAGGCCCTTTAGATTTCAGCTTTATGGCGGCAGCAATAGTCAATAATAGTGGGGTGATTAAGGTAACAATAATAGCTGATACTACTATATCTTCTGTACGCTTTATAAATTCGTGAGCACCAATACAAGGCGCCTCAAACACGCTTAATGTATCAACATCACCCACATGTTCAATACGAGCATGTATTAAGTTCGAGAGTAAAAAATCAGGCACTATGTGTACGTCTACGGTGGTATCGCCTAACTGCAATAAAATATCGGCTATGCGTTTTTGCGCTTTCATGGGCAACGCAATATAAAGTATGTCTATTTCACCATTGCGAGCAGCATCTACTGCACTTTGAATACGGCCCTCAATACCTTTTTGTTCGAGTTGTTCAAACAGGCGCTCTGGGTTTCTGTCATCGTAAAAGCCTTTAAAATTAAAGCCTAGTTCATCGTGCTTTATAATTTCAGCATGTAAGTATGCGGCCGATTCTGTAGCACCAATAATGGCCACATTGCGTTGCGATAGCCCTAATTTACGGCGGCTACGTTTATACCAATAAACCCCTAAGCGCCAAATATATAAATACGCCACACTAAGCATAAACCAAATCGCGATTCCCACGCGAGAAAGCAACTCAGTAAACTTAAATAAAAACGACACGACTAATAAAAACGCAAAGGCAATTAAAACACTACCCCATGCACACATTACCATTGTTCTAAATTTTCCTGCACGCCAAGAACGGTAGGTAGAAAACAGCTCAGCACTGTATAAATAGCTTAGGGCAACAGTGAGTGCAGATGCGGCATAAATAGGGGTAAGTTTAAAATTGTAAAGAAGGGCTGCGCACTGAAACGCTAAAAATAACGCAAATATATCAAATAATCGGTAAAAATTGGCATCAGAGGAACCTGACGGTTTGAAAGTCCTTGGAGATGTCATTTTGCTTAATTCCTTATAGCTAATTCAGTGTGAGTAAAGCCCCAAAAAAATCAACAGGATAATATAGTATTAGCCAATTTTGTTCAATTACTGATTCCGACAAAAGTACTAAAATTCGTGTTTAAATCTTTTAGCTAACTCTTACTTATTTAATAAGTATTAAAGTAAATACTCGCATTTTACTTAGGTTTAATTAAATAACCCCTTAAACCAACTCCAAACCCCAAACGAATACCCTGCAAAAATATCAATGCCTAATGCCGATTTAAGTAAATATAAAACCAACAATGTAAATAAAATAATAAAAGTAGCTGCGATGCTTAAAATTAATGCTTGAGTAAACCTTGCTACTTTTTGCTCTTTTGCGCTTAATTCACGCCTGTTTCGACCTGCTAAAAAAACATAGTAATAACGGTATTTAAAAAACTTAACTACGCCTCTGCAATCAACAGCATGGTTACCCCACTGCCTAGCACCAATGGCTATTTTTAAATGCGCTAACTGTTCATCAGTAAATGTAGTTTGAATGTTTTTAGGCATTCTCTCCAGTAAACTTCTAATAGCTGGATCTTGCTGTAAGTTCGACAAAAAAACCTCAAATTCAACGTGATTATTAATTGCCAATTATTTTAAACAACTATTTGATAATAAAAAGCCAATTAAAAGTTAATTGGCTTTCATTTGCTAAAAGTACTTTTATTTAAGTGTACTAGAGCGGTAAGTATTATTATTTAACCAGCTTGGCAACTCTACAGTTGGTACTTTACCATCTTGACCAATATTTGTTTGATGAAACGAATGTTGATTCCAAATGCGGGTTGCATTTTTCCATGGCAGACTACCTTCAACTGATCCGTAAACCGTTACACCATTATTTATGTTGTACTCGCTCTTGGAGTTATTTGAAGTAACAATCAGTTCAGCATCATTATCACCTGCTAAATCAACTACAATCGGATATTCCCAAAGAGCTAACGTGGAATTTTCTACTTTAGCTAATTCAGAGCCATCAAGACCATTTAAAACTCTAACACTTAGACGATTTTGCACTATTACTTCATCGATACCATCGCCGTTAAAATCGAACGCGCTAACGCCAAGCCTCCAGCTTGTACCCTCATTTATTACTGACCATACTAGTTGTCCGTTTTTGTCGTACATATCAACAGCATTTTCGCCAGCATGTACTATTCCTATATTATTCATTCCTAGGAAATTTGATACAGCCTGTACGCCACCTCCCAAATTAGTGGGATTTGTTACTTGCCATTTAACATTGCCATTATGTTCAAGTACTGTTAGTTGTCCTTCGTTAGGATTTGACGATGGGTTACTAACGACAATTTCAGGTTCAAGGTCGTCATCTAAATTAGCTACGGCGCTAAACAACATTGTATCTGGTTGACCATACTGCCATAATTGAGCACCATTAGAGTCGTGTAAACCACCATCAACAAATATTTCCTGATTTCCATTATTGTTAGAATCAAAACTCATAGAACCAATAGCAGCAACACTAGTTAAAAACATAAAACCAGTTTCATAACTAAATACGTTATTACCAACAACAATTTCAGCCTGTCCATCATTATTTAAATCACTAACAACAATTGAACCATTAGGTTTACCAAATTTTATAAACTCTTTTTTAACTTCACCGAGGTGATTAATTACCTGTACAACGTCTGACGTCTGATCATTTGTAATTATCTCTACAAAACCATCACCGTCTAAATCTGCTGCTGCTAAAGAATGACGAGTATCGCTAAATACGCCGCCGTTTGCATAATTCCATAATTCAGTACCATCAACCCCACTTAAAGCACGAACTAAACCGGTCTTATAAAAAAGGTTGTCTTTGTAAGTAGTAACCACAATATCTGAAACATCTTTGTTATCAATAAAGCCATCACCATTATCGTCATTAAGCTGGACAACAATAGGTGTTGAGATAACTTGATTATATTCAGGTAAAAAATCGCTTGAGTTCCAATTCCACTTTTCTTCTAAAGCGAAAGGCTTAATTGGTTGAGCTACTGATGGTAAATCACCATTAAATTCGCCACCTAACAATGCCATAGAACCATAAAAACTTTGGCCAATAATTGGCATTTTAGCGGTACCGTAAACACCCCTAACATCAGCATAGGGCGCTAATATTACACCTTGCCAACGATTGCCTTTAATATCTAGCTTTTGAGCATTAGTAAAGTTGAACACGGTTTTACTCGCATGGTGGCGTAAACGTGCAAAGCTTTTACCTTTTACAACTATGTTATCATCACCTGTAATATTAAAAATTACAGTGGCATCCGCAGGAATACCCCATACTTTAAAAGTATGCGCTTTAGCAAAGTCACGAGCATCTAAATTAAATACTTGTCTATCAGAGCTTCCATCACCTTGTAAATAAAGGCCACCCCATTTACGGTACACTGTACCTGTTTCATCCAGTTCACTTAATTGTGTACTTAAATCTTTGTAATATTGCTCTTGCTCATCAAAGTTAAATGGTAATGCCGTCTCATCTTGATTAGAAAGTATTTTAGAGCCCCACTCCATACCCCAACGAACACTCCAGTGAACATCAGTACCACCACCAGCGATCATACTACCTACATATTGGCGACCATATTTAAAGTCGATGGTAGATTCACTAATTAAGTAATATTCTTCAGGGCTGTATGGGCGAGTGTAACCCACGCTGTAACCTTTAAGATCAATTTCACCTGCTGCAATTGCACCATCTGCACGGCCAAAATTCGATTTAAAATCATTAAAAACAAATGCAGAAAAATTATTGGCAACGCCTAAATCTGCAGCCAGTGTTGTAGAGCTGGCTAAAGAAAGTGCGATCACTGCACTTACTTTTTTAAATTTTAGTAATGAGTTCATCATTTTATCCCTCGAAAATGAAAAAGTGCATCATAGGCACCAAGTTAAAGTCATTTGTTTAATGAAAGTTAATTCATCCAGTTCTTGGTGAACATTATATACACAAATAAAATCAAAAGGAACAGAAAACACTACAAAAGTACTAATTTAAAGTAAATGAAAGAGGAACAAAAATTAAAATCAATAACTTACAATAAAATAAGAGCTGAAATAAGTTAAAAAAAACAAACTTTAAACACTAAAGTATCACTTAATGTAAATACAATGTCAAAAAGAAAATATCTTCTCTTTAATGAATAACTAGAGAGATAAGTATAAATACGAAAATACACTGAGATCGAACGTAAAATCTTATGGACGTATAAGCTAGGAATACTTAATTTAATAATTGCAAGTAGAAAATAATTTTTGTGGAGGTTTAAAAGTTAAAGATTTAGCTTTTATAAACCTCGTCTTAATAATTGCTAAAGAATAAAAAGACGGGGTTTATAAAAGTTACTTTACCTCATAAGAAAAAAGGCAATTATTATGAATGCCTAAGCTTTAAAGTAATTTTTTATAGATACTAATACTTTATCGGCCAATACCTTTGCATTTAGAAAGCTATTACTCTCGGTATAACACCTTAATTCAGGTGCGTTACCCGAAGGTCTTATATGCACAACATCCTGATTAGTAAAGGTTAAACGTAGTCCATCTATATCAATAACGTTAGCTATTTTTAGTCCCTCTAAATTTAAAATCAATAAAAGTTTTTCTGTTTCTTGCTTCCCTAAATTAATAATAGATGAGCTCAATCCTTTGTCGATATTTTGTAACCTATCGCTATAGGTAAAACGATGAGGCAAAAGTTCTACCGCTGAAGAAAGCTTCTGTTTGCCAAAAAAGCTTAACACTGCTAACACAGGCAACAATGCATCTCTTGTAGCTAAACGAGTGATTTTTGTATTTTCTATATATATATCAGAAGCTAATAAAAACCCGCCATTAGCTTCAAAACCGGCAACACTACTGTAATCTTCTTGAAGCGCTTTAAATGCCTCAATTACGTAAGGAGAGCCAATTTTTGTACGTATTACTTTTTTAAAAAAATCGATTTGCTCTATAGTACTAATACAACTTACCGGGACTGAAAGTGCTTCTATGCCTAAACTTTTTGCTGCGAGTAAACACAAAACATCTCCAGTAAAGTAATTTCCATTTTCGTCAGCTAGTAATGGTCTATCACCATCACCGTCGGTTGAAAATATAGCATCTAAACCATACTCTTTAGCCCAAGCTTTTGCTTGCTTTCTATCAGATTCGCCTACAGCCTCAGTATCTATTGGTATAAAATCATCACTATAACCAAGGCATATTACTTCTGCGCCTAACGCTTTAAACAATTCAGGATATAGTTCTCTGCCAGCACTAGAGTGTTGATAGACTCCAATTTTTTTACCTTGCAATAAATCGTCAGAAAAAACGCCTAAGTAGCGTTTTAAGTATAATTCATAAGCTCTTTTGTTTAACTCAGGTAATGGCAAAAGTACTACTGTATCAATATTAGCTTTGGCCGATAAGATCTTACTCTCGTCTGTCTTGGTAATTTCACCTGTTTTGGTGTAAAACTTTAAACCATTGCGATCAAAAGGAATGTGACTCCCTGTTACCATTATTGCCGGTACGGAATCCTCTTGAGATTTAAAAGCAAGGGCAGGCGTTGGTATAACTCCGTAAAAATCAACCTCAACACCCATTGCTCTAGCAGCACTAAAGCATGCTTTAGCAATTGCAGGACTACTTGGGCGATTATCAATTGCTAATGCAATTCGTTTTACCTCGCCTTGAGTGCTTAAAAATGCCAAGGTAAAAGCAATGCAAACTTCATTTGAAAACTGTGTTACCAATCCTCTGGCTCCTGAAGTGCCAAACTCAATGCCGCTTTGTTCAATAAGAATCGAACTATCCATAGTGCCCTCTAAATATAATTACTATCAAATTACCCATTTTTATGTTCGGCCGTATCTATCTTCAAAACGAACTATATCATCTTCGCCTAAATACGAACCAGACTGCACTTCTATAAGTTCAAGGTTCACTTTACCAGGGTTTTCAAGTGCATGTACCGAAGTTATAGGGATGTATACGGACTCATTTTCTGTCAAGTATTGCTCTTTTCCGTCTAGGTGAACTTTTGCTGTACCCGAAACCACGATCCAATGCTCTGCGCGATGATGATGCATTTGAACCGACAACTTAGCACCTGGTTTAACTGTTATACGTTTTACTTGAAAGCGTTCACCGTTATCAACCGAGTCATATTTACCCCAAGGGCGATAGACTTCCCTATGAAAAGTAGCTTCGCTTCGGTGCTCATCTTTTAGCTGCTGTACTATTGCTTTAACTTTTTGTGATTCATTTTTATGTGCAACTAATACAGCGTCTTTAGTATTTATGATTACTAGGTCTTCAACGCCGACTGCTGCTATTAATTTGTCATCGTTATAAACTAATGTATTTTTTGTATTTATTGCTTTTACATCACCATTAAATGCATTGCCACTTTCATCTTGTTTTGATACTTCCCACAAAGCAACAAAACCACCTACATCGTTCCACCCTGCATCCATAGGGACAACAACTGCATCTTTGGTATGTTCCATCACTGCATAATCAATAGACTCATCTGGACATGCTTCAAACGCCGTTTTATCAACACGAATAAAATCCATATCATCACTCTGAACTTTCATCGCACTTGAACATGCTGAATAAATATCAGGGCGGTATGTTTTTAATTCTTCTAAATAGCGACTCGCTTTAAATATAAACATGCCACTATTCCAGTAATAATTACCACTTTCTATGTACTGTTCTGCAACATCCAAACTTGGTTTTTCTACAAACTTATCAACTACAAAGCCTGTTTGGTATTGTTCACCTCGTTTAATATAACCATAACCGGTTTCTGGCTTATCTCCAACAATACCAAAAGTGACTAGTTTTCCTCTCTTAGCCAACTCTGCACCATTTTTAACACTTTCCTGAAATGCTATTGGATTTTCAATAACATGATCAGCTGCAAGCACGAGTAGTAAAGCATCTTGATCATTTTCTATTGCTTTTAGAGCTGCTAAAGCAATAGCTGGAGCTGTATTACGTCCGACAGGTTCCAAGAATATACCTGAATGCTGAACATCTAGTTGACGTACCTGCTCAGCGGCAATAAAGCGATGTTCTTCATTACAGATAAGCATAGCTGGCGAATGCTCAATGCCACTTAAACGTTTGATTGTTTGTTGTAGCATTGTTGTATTTGAATCATCCAACGCTAAAAATTGTTTTGGATAATTGCCACGTGATAACGGCCATAAACGAGTACCTGAACCACCTGCCATAATTACTGGTAATATCATTATTATTCCTTTTGATATTAATTAATAAACTTTTTTCTAAATAAAAAATAAAGCACTAAAATTAAAGGGAGAGCAAAAGCCGAAAATAAAAGAACATTTAAAGCGGCCTGTAAATAGTTGCTTGGAAAAACATAAGCTTGCTCAAAAAAGAAGAAATTAGTGTATGGAATTAAAATAATTAAACTTATACTTAAAAACTTAAAATCAAGCTTAGCTTTAAAAACATTGTTATGTAATACATAAAAGCATTGTAAGTAATTAATAAAAAAAGAAAGAGTTAACAAACCACAAAGAACTAAAACGTTACCTAAGTAGATACCAATTAAAATTGCTAATATATTTAGAAAAGAAGAAAAAACGCCACACTTAAACATGTCCTTTGTCGCACCAAAAGCTTGATAAATTCCACCTGTAGAACTTAAAACCATTTGCAATGGAATTGTTACAGCGAGCACTTGTAATATAGGAATAGTTTGACCCCATTGATTTCCAAAGAGGATAAATATTACATCTTTTGCATTATAAAATAATATTGTAGATGCAAATATACCCAAGAGACTTAATTTAAAGGCCACTTTGTAAAACTCATTTTTTACAATTTCAGGTGTATCCTTATATTTGGTAAGCACTGGCTGTAATGCAGGTGTAATAGCAAAAGTGAACATTTGCAAAGGGTAGCGCATTAACTGATAAGATTTTTCATAAAACCCTACAGTTGCAACACCAAAATATCTAGCAATAAGTATGGTGTCTAAATTTCTTGAAAAATAGTTCACAACATTGAAAGCTAATTGAAACTTAGCAACACCCATTAAAGAGTTTATTGATTTTACTTTACTTCCAAGAAATGGCCTACCAACACCTGTTTCGGAGCTAAAATAATAATATGCAATAAATCTAATAATAGCGACTGTAACTATTTTAATACCTAAAGCCCTTTCTTCATAACCATTAAGATAAGTTATATAACAAGCTAATAAAGACATTAGCTCAGCAAAAATCTCAGCTCTGGCAACTAATATAAACTTAGTATCTTTTTGTAATGAAGCAAGAGGCATAATACTAGATGCAGAAAAAACTATAGAAATTGCTAAGATGATATTTAAAAAATAATCACTATCAACTCTTAATAAAGAAAAAATAGATGGGCTCAGCAATAAATATATAATAGTGGCAAATATACCGACTAATAATGTGGCACTAAATATTCCATCTCGCTCACTAACCGAGATTTCATCTTTATAAACTATCGCAGAGTTTAATCCAGATGATGAAAGCATCTGAAAAAACATGACAAAAACTTGAATAGCTGCAACTTTACCAAACGTCGCGGGATCGAATAACCTGCTTAAAATCATAAGCGATATAATTTGAATTAAGTAGGTTGCATACTTTCCAGATAAGCTACTTAATATTGCACGATTCAACTTCTGAGTAACACTAATCTCGATCATAATTTGAAAAATTCTTTATAACTAAGAACTACCTTTTCAAAATCATAATTTAAAGAATAATTAATCTTTTTACTTATAAAGTCTTTTTTCGAAAGAGCCACAGCTAAGCTTTCGAATACATATTCTTCTGCGTTAATATACTTAAAAAAAGAATTAACCTTGTTATCCCAGCCTATAGCAAAACAAGGAATGGAAAAACTTGTTGCTATGATATTTGCATGAAGTCTAAAGGCAATAAGTCCTTTTGTATTTCTTATAATATTTACAAGTTCAACAGTTGTACGAGGCCTTTCGGCAACCTCAAAGTCTAATAACTCTGAATCTAATATCGGTAATAGTTCAGAATGAAGATACCTTTCATCTTCTGTTGCACCATTTGTAAATAAAATTGCTCTGAACCCAAGATTATTTATCATCTTAATTATCTCTGAATAGTGAAGACTTTTGTTATTCTCCCTTAAACTCAATTTATCTGCGGAGTAATTCAGCGCATTCAGATCAGCAATTCCTACCCCAATAAAATTTTTATCGTCTTTTCTTTGCTTACTTTCAGTATATTCTTTTACATACAAAGACATTAATGCAGGGTCAGGTAATATAATACTATCTGTGTAATCAAAATACTTAGCCAAGTTTTCCTTAGATAACTCATCACGAACACTAACTAAAGATACAGTGTGTGAACGAAGGACTCTTCCCATTAGCGCCTTGCTTATCCAGTTCCATTTATTAGCAACACCAACAGAGATGATTTTTGTAGGTATATTATATCTTTCAGCAACCCTTATTAAAAAATACAACTTTATCGGAAAGTTAAGGTCTACATCGCTAATTAATTGGCCTCCTCCAACACATAGGAGATCAGCATCCTTAATCCTTTTGCTCAGATATTTTCTACCCTTAGTTAAGTATTTGAGAGTAAAAAAAGTTACAACAAAAAGTTGCCTAATAATCTTTGGTAATGACATAAAGAAATCAAGTTTATTTTCTTTATTTACAGATGTAGAAACTTCTGTTCTGTAAGATATGTCACAAATTGTTACTTCACAGTCAGATTCTCTGAGTAAAAAATCCTCTAAATTATCTGCAATTACACCATCACCTAAGTTGTCCGAATATGGGACTGCCGCTATAGTTACTTTCATCATTAATCTTCTAGTATTATGCTTTTTAGTTTGCTTGCTAAATTGTAATTGATTAAATCAACTTCCACTTTCTTGTGATTTTGGTATTTGGTTATAAAATCTAAAAATAGTTGGGGATTTTCTTCGTTTAACATTAAAATCAGCGGATTTAACTTTATCTCTTCAGCTATTTGTAACTGATGATCGTCAGAAAATTCATCAAATTTTTTCAACCTCGGAATTATCACTGTCGGCGTATTATATTTTAAAGAATTAAAAATACTGCCAATGCCACAATGACTAAAAACTATATCGCAGTTCTTATACAGTGACTCAGATTGATCCCTAGAGTAAAAATCTCTCTTTTCTCTGTTTCCCGTCAGCTCAATCGAATTTGTATTACCATACTGCAAATAAACATCAAAAACTTCAGATACACTTTTCAAACAGCTTTCAACTAAGTTTAACATCCGACTAAACTCAAAGTGGCATGTTCCGGTCGTTACATATATTGAACGTTTTCCCATAATACTCTACTCCTTGATACTTGTTAGCTACGTTTTCCCATTGGCACATTATTTTAGTAGCCAACTTAAATTTATATAAAAACTTCGCCGTATTAGACAATTCAACAACTCTTGATAATGTATCCAAATAGATAAACTTGATCCCTAAGACTTTTGCTACAATAGCAAAAGGAATACAAATAGGACCTCCGGTACTAAAAATTGCCGCGGGGTTAATTTTTTTTATAATTCGGTAGGCTTTAAAAACATTTTTTATATGGATTAAGGGGTTAAATTGAGTGCTATTAATAATCGTTACAGATTTAGCACCTAACTCTGCTTCAATCTTTATTGATGTTACTAAATGGAACTCATCAAATACACTCATAACACACATAGCTTGAGTTAAATGGCCACCTGCATTAACGACTGTAAGAATTCTACTGTTTTTCATTTATAGACCTATTTTCTCATTTTAATCAGTTCAGCTGGTACACCACCAACAATACTATACGGTTCAACATCTTTCGTTACGACAGAGCCTGCGGCAATGATTGCACCATTTCCTATAGTGATACCTGGGAGCACAACTACATTACGACCTAACCATACATCATTACCAATAATAACTTTTTTTTCTTTTTTATAACCTTGAAGTGACATTGGCAGTTCTATAGACTCGAACTCGTGCATACGGCTTAATATTGATACATTTGGAGCTATCATTACATCATCGCCTATTTTCACACTTTCTAAATAAACATTTTCATTAATTCTTGCGCCTTGCCCTATTTTTATTTTATTCGCCCGACCAATATATACATTTGAACCAATCATTGATTGATTACCATTTTTATCTAAAATCTTCAGAATATTATGAAGATACCAAACTCTTATATTAGAGAAGATAAATGTAAAACGTGCCGATGGGAGCTTAGAAAGTAAAATATAGTAAAAGAAAAGCTTTAGATTATTTAACACTGTTTAGTACCTTTAAATAATGACTGGCAACAACTTCACCAGTGAACTTTTCTAACTCACCAGCTTTATTGATTGACCAAATATTATCTGAAAATTGTTGGTAATTTTTTTCCAACTCTAAAATACCAAGTTTAATTTCATCACTGCTTTGACATGTAAGTTTTACACCGACATCAAGATCATCTAAATGCCCATCAACCCCAGTGTTTTTCATATACATAATTGGGCATCCTGATGCTAAAGCCTCAATGTAAGCCATTCCAAATGTTTCATTTATAGCAGGCATTAGAAGAGCCTTAGAATTTTTTAATCTTTCAATTAGCTTTGGATGAGGTAAAACACCTATTAAATTTATATTATCATTTAAAGAAAGCTCTTTAATTTTGTTTGAAATAACTTTTTTGTCATGAAGATTCCCGCCTCCAATAATATCTAGTTTTATAAATATATCATCGCTTTTGAGAGCATTGATTGCCTCTAACAAAGGGATAATGCCTTTGCGCTTATACTGATGAAAGCTAACGATTGATATATAATTTGAATTAATATTATTAATCCTTTGAGGAATAATATGATCTATCTCACATATGTTAGGAAGCTTGCTAGAAGGAGTCTCTGCTTTTGCTATTTTATACATAAACTTTTTTGCCCAAGGACTAACCCAAAATATATGCTTTGCACGAGCAAAAACTTTTTTGAATAATGGTTCACAATCCTTCAACCTTTTTATGTTATTTAAATCACTACCACCACGAACAGAAACAACGAAAGGAACCCCTGAATATTTACTCAAATAAAACGCAAAAATACCTTCAGTGGTCAGCTTATGAGCATGTATTAAATCAAAATCTTTTAGCTTTAATTTTTTTGTTAGGTACATTGCACTAATTTTAATTTGCAGCCTATAGATAAAAGCAATAGGCAGTCCCCAAAAAACAATTGATACACCTCGTTCAAAGCCTTTCAATGACATAGAGAAAGGATTACTGCTTCTATTTATGGATAGTACAAAATTTACAATACCTTGATCTAATTCTTCAACTCCATCGATTAAATTTGAAACTGCTTTTGTGTGTGGATAATCTCTACCGTCAGGAAAGTCTTGATGTATATGTAATATTTTCAATTTTTTTCTCTAAGAGCGCTTTCTATTAAGTTAGTCATATTGCTTCTAAAAGCCTCATTGGAGAACTTTTCTGCATTTTTTCTTACCTCATTAGGATCGAATTTATAACTACTAGATTCAAAGGATTCTACAGCCTCAATCAAACATTTGGTTGTTTGCTTTTTAAAGTGAACGCCACTAATCCCATGATTAACCGTTTCTAAACAACCGCCTTTTCCAAATGCAATAACGGGTGTTCCACATGCCTGGGCCTCAACAGGGATTATTCCGAAGTCTTCTTCAGCAGCAAATACAAATGCTTTTGCCTTTTGCATATTTTTTAACATCACTTCGTCTGACTGGTATCCTAAAATTTCTATATTGTCAGCATTACCAACAATATCTTTAATTTTTTGCATTTGGGGGCCATCACCTATAATTTTAAGCTGCTTTGTTGGCATTTTTACAAATGCCTCAGCTATTAAATCAAGCCTTTTGTATGGCACTAGGCGCGACGCTGCAAGATAGAAGTCTTCTTTTGTTGTTTCCAGTTTAAATTTTTCAATATTAACTGGAGGATAGATAACTTCAGCCACTCTTCTATAGCATTTATAAATTCGTTTTTTAATAAATGAAGAGTTTGCAATGAATGTATCTACGCCATTAGCCGTTCTCGTATCCCAAATTCTAAACTTATGTAAAAAATAGCGAGCTATTATTGATTTCAACCCCTTATCATTGCCACTTTCTTTTAAGTATTGCTCTTGCATATCCCATGCATACCTTGCTGGTGAGTGGCAATAGCTAACATGAAGTTGATCAGGACCCGTTATTACACCTTTTGCAGCAGAATAACTCGACGATATGACAAGGTCATAACTAGACAAATCGAATTGCTCGATAGCAATTGGGAAAAGTGGAAAATAATTTCGGTACATTTTTTTGGCGAATGGCAGCCTCTGAATGAAAGATGTGTGTATTTTTACCGATTTAAGCCAAGTGCGATCTTCTTCGGGTAAATAATCTACTAACGTGAAAATGTCAGCTTTAGGATAAAGCTCAAGTATCTCATTTAAAACCTTCTCAGCCCCACCGTTAACTACTAACCAATCATGTATAATTGCAACTTTCATAAGATCAAATCCTTTTAATTAACTTTTTTATAGGGAATATAGATTTAATTAATGACTTGAGTCTATATTTGCCATAAAAGAAATACTTATACAAAGTTAACCAAACTATAATCTTTTTGATATATCCCCATTCTTCGAGATTAAATGTGATAGATACTAACTGAGCGTGTATATTACCAATTATGTATGATATATTTTGCTTAGTTCTTCTATCGTCACTTAAACTCTTACTATTAATAAGCTTATTTATTACGTATTCATAGGCTTTGAAATTCCCAACCTTAACCTGCGAAGTCATTATAGACTCTGAGCGTATTCGTCTGTAGTAGATAACATCTGTAGTTGATTGGACAGTATTCGTTTGAGGAAAGTTTAACAATTGACTTGTAAATAAATTATCTTCATATGTAGTTTGCTCGAAAAAAATATTCATGTATTTTTCTTTTTTAAAAAAGTACATACATGCAGAACAAAAATAATTTTCTCTTAGCATTATATTCAATATATCTACGCCTGTGAGTACTTTATGATTCAGAGCTTCTGGGCGAGAATAATTTACATGGTAGTTTGTTGTGGAGTCAGTATCACCTATGAATGGCTGCCCACTGAACAACAGAATGTCTAAATCTTTAGATAATGCTAATTTCAAATTTTTATTTAAGTTATCATTGTTAATTACATCATCTGAGTCCAGATACATTATGTATTTTTTTGTTGCTAACTTAGTACCCATATTTCTAGCAGAAGATAAGCCTGAGTTTTTTTGTGAGTAAATTTTTACATGTTCATATTTACTGTAATTTTCATTGATAATTTTTAAACTATTATCAGTAGAACCATCATCTATTAGTATTAACTCGTGATCAATTCCACTAAGTTTTAGTACTGAATTCACACACTCTTCTAGGTATTTTTCAACGTTATAAATTGGAATAACTATACTTAACGACATATCTATCCTTGAAAGTTTTCATTAGACCTATTTTTAACTATGCAGTTAAAGCAGGTAATTATTATTAAAATAAACATCATACTATGCTGGTCTTTGAATAAGCTTGACTCTGTTAAGTTGTGAACAAGTAAGAAAAAGCAAAATATTTGCCCCGATGGGTTTGATGAGTTTTTTATTGCAGCAAATACAACAAAAAAACAAGCTAACGTCCCATAAAAGCCTACTTGAGATAATAAATCTATAAACCCATTATGGGTAGTTGTTACATACGGAAGGAAACTATACTCAATATCGAACAAAAAAGGGACTACGGGTGTGTTAAAAAACGTCCCATACCCGAATCCAAAATTAAATTTATCAAAAAGTATAAGGCTTTCATAAACAAGCGACCAAATAGTTCCTCTCCCAGTCAAGGAACTAGGATCCATATAATTAGCTACGCTATCAAACGTAAAAAACAAATGCGTTACATATGGGTATAGAATGAAGGTAAAAAAACCAACAAACAGAATTATGTAATTGATTCTTTGTATCGTAAAAGTTTTCTTGTTGATAAATAAAATCGGTGTTAGCAATAACCCAGCCAATATTATAGTTTTGCCAAGCGATAAGACAATTAATAAAACTGACAGAAAAACAATTTTTAGATTAGCTTTATTACCAGATACGTGACATGAAAATACATACAAAATTAACAAACCGGTCATGTTAATACAAAATCTATTTTTTGAAAAGTTGATTCCTGCAAATGCACCATTTAGATTGAATGCTGTTCCGTTTACAATAGCTAAAAGTGAAAAGCCTAAAAAAAATAAAATTGATATTGTTATACTTTTATGAAAAGTACCTTCTTTGTATGCAGAATATGTTGATAATATTACACAATGAATAAATAAAATCTGAAAAACCCCTCTTTTTAAAGATAAAAAACTATAGTCAGAAGAAAGGCTTGAAGAGATTATAAAAAGTAAAGGTAACATAAAGATTAAAAAAGATTTAATGTAATCATTTAAAGAACATACATACCCTTTAATAAATAAAAGTGAATACAAAGAGAAGACGGTCAACCAAAAAAATTGCTTGATATTACTCCCACTTGAAAGCTTATCTATTTTATTATCTAGATCAATATCTAAGAGCAACCCTCTAGGTCCAAACTCTGGTGTTAAAACCCCAAAAATAAACAAAATTATAACGAGTAAACCATATCCCAGTACAAACTTTAAAAATATATTTAGTAAATTATTTATCTTTTCAATCATCACAAATATGGCTCAGTTAAATATAGGTAGTAACCAGAAACTAATCACTTCCGAATAAGTCCCGCGTATATATTTTTTCTACAACATCACTTAAAGCCTCTTCCATTCTATTTGCTACTATCACATCGCATTTAGTTTTAAATTCTGCTAGATCATTAATAACTTTAGAGTTGAAAAAATCACTTTCGTTTAATTCGGGTTCATAAACGACGACTTCAATTCCTCGAGCTTTTATTCTTTTCATTATCCCTTGTATAGAAGATGCTCTAAAGTTGTCAGAACCTGACTTCATTATAAGTCTATATACGCCTACTACTTTTGGGTTTTTATTAATAATTGAAAAGGCTATATGATCTTTTCTTGTAGTGTTCGCGTCTACGATTGATTTTATTAAACTATTTGGGACGTCTTCAAAGTTAGCTCTTAATTGTTTAGTATCTTTAGGTAAACAATAGCCACCATAACCAAATGATGGATTGTTGTAATGGTTACCTATTCTTGGATCTAAACAAACGCCTTCAATGATTTGCTTTGAGTCTAACCCATGAGTTTCAGCGTAGGTGTCTAACTCGTTAAAGTATGAGACTCGCATTGCTAAATACGTATTGGAAAATAATTTGACAGCTTCAGCTTCTGTTGAGTTAGTGTAGAGAATTTCTATATCTTCTTTTATAGCTCCTTGAGCTAAAAGTTTGGCAAAAACCACAGCCCGTTCAGATTTTTCACCTACAATTATTCTTGATGGGTATAAGTTATCGTGTAAAGCTTTGCCTTCTCTTAAAAATTCGGGCGAAAATATAATATTAGTGTGACAAAATTTTTGTTTAATTCTCTTGGTAAAGCCAACAGGGACTGTAGACTTTATTATCATTATTGCCTTAGGATTTATCTCGATAACATCTTTGATTACTGCTTCAACTGAGCTTGTATCAAAGTAGTTATTTTCAACGTTATAATCTGTCGGTGTTGCAATTACAACATAATCAGCATTCTTGAATGCTCTATGTTTATCTGTTGTAGCCTCTAAATTTAATTCTTTACTTGCAAGAAAATCTTCAATTTTATCATCTGAGATAGGAGATATTTTATTATTTATTAGCTCTACTTTCTCTTGTAGTACATCAAGAGCTATTACTTCATTATGTTGTGCTAATAATACAGCATTTGACAAGCCTACATAGCCAGTACCAGCGATAGTGATTTTCATTTTAAGTCCTTGAAATATATTAAACTACGCCATTAATTGCTTAACGCGCTTTGTAAACTCTTCACCTATTGTGCTTGATTGCATTGCGTATTCTACGTTTGCAAGCAAGTAACCTAATTTTGAGCCGCAGTCGTGTGACTTACCTTTTAAATGATACGCTTCAATTGTTTCAAGATGACGTAACTGTAGTAATGCATCTGTTAATTGTATTTCGCCGCCAGCTCCTGGAGGTGTAAACTCGAGTAAATCCCAAATAGCGGGTGATACAACATAGCGCCCTGTTATGGCTAAATTACTGGGTGCTTCGTCATTATTTGGTTTTTCAACCATGTTGGTAATGGCTGCATTTTCACCAGGCTGGATTTTTTTACCTGCTAAATCAACCACGCCATAGTTGTGAACTTCGTCCTGTGGGACAGGCTCAACCATAATTTGATTATGCTGGGTGCGCTCAAATCGGTCGATCATTTGCGCTAGGTTATCAACCTTTAGGTTTGACTTATATTGATCGATAATTACATCGGGCAATAAAATAGCAAAAGGGTTACTGCCAATGATTGGGCGAGTTTCAAGTATTGCGTGGCCTAGGCCTAACGGCGCCGATTGACGAACCGATATAATGCTTACATCTCTTGGGATTATTGAACGAACTTCTTCTAGCAGACTACGTTTTACACGCGCCTCTAGAGTGGCTTCTAGTTCAAAGCTAGTATCAAAATGATTTTCTATTGCGTTTTTAGAAGCATGGGTAACCAGTATAATTTCTTTAATACCGGCTTTTACTGCTTCGTTTACAACGTATTGAATGAGAGGTTTGTCGACTAGTGGAAGCATTTCCTTTGGCGTTGCTTTGGTAGCTGGTAACATACGGGTACCCAAGCCTGCAACAGGCAAGACTGCTTTTAATACTTTCACTTCAATTCCTTTTATAGTTACTTTTGTTATAACGTAGTTATTTATAAATGCCGCTGCGAATAGCGAGTTTTAAACATTACAAACTGTATGGGCGGGTATTATACACAACACAAACAATCGCTCAATATAAAAAGCAGCCTTTTTGATTGTTTTAGGTTAATTTTTTGTTAATGATTTATTTTTGCTTTTTTTGTAATCTATCAATTTACTTTCAATGGGAATATAATAGCTTTGTTAACATTTTAGGGATGGGATTTGTGCGCGTTGGAATTTGCATAATTATATTAGTGTCTTTTTTTGCTTGTGCACAAGACATGCTTTTGCATTTGCGTAATAGCGATATAATTACCCGTGCCAAACAGTTTTACGGCGATGCAGGCCACCAACGAATAAAAACGTGGCTTAGTTTTATAGATGACTCTGCCGATAAGAGCGAATGGCAAAAAATTCATTTGGTTAATGACTTTTTTAATAAGCATATAAAGTACAAAACCGATGACGAACTTTGGCAGAAAAAAGATTACTGGGCCACTCCACTAGAAAGCTTAGGTGTGGGCATGGGTGACTGTGAAGATTATGTTATTGCTAAATATTTTACTTTAATCGCTTTAGGTATCCCAGAAGATAAAATACGCTTTATGTATGTACGCCAGCGTACGGTTAATCAACCTCACATGGTGCTTATATACTTTGAACAACCAAACCAAATACCGCTGGTGCTCGACAATTTTAATACAAAATTAGTGCCTGCTAGTAATCGGGGCGATCTAAAACCTATCTATAGCTTTAATGGCCAAGGTTTATGGTTAGCCAAATCGAAAGGGTTAGGTAATAAGGTTAAAAATAGTCGTGGCGTTTCTGCTTGGAACACTATGCTAGAACGAATTGAACAAGGTGAGCTTGCGCCCGCTAATGGTAACAACAAAGGAACTAGTAGTTATGTCTCGACTCTTTAAACATGGATTGAGTTTAAAAACCCAAGTATATGGCTTGATCATATTAATTTCGGTTATTTCATTTTGCGTACGTGTTATCACCGATGTGGATACAACCCGTAATTATTTACAAACGCAAATGGCCAGCCATGCGCAAGACACCGCTACCAGTTTAGGGCTTTCGATATCACCTTATTTAGAAGACGACAGCCTAATGATTGCACAAACGATGGCAACCGCTATTTTTGACTCTGGTTATTACAGCCAAATTAAATTTACTGACGTGCAAAACAACATCGTTTTTGAATTACAAAACCCTAAGCGCGTTGAATCAGTTCCTAGCTGGTTTATAGGTGCTGTTGAGCTAAGTGCACCAACTATGCATTCTGAAATAAACAATGGTTGGATGATGGCAGGTACACTTGATGTAACCAGCCATACTGGGCAATCTTACCTTACATTGTGGCAACACACACTCCGCAGCTTATATAGCTCATTTTTGCTATTAGCAGCATCGCTGGCTATTGCATTTTTAATTTTACGCGCAGTATTTAAGCCGTTAAAAGCAGTAGAAGACCAAGCCACTTTAGTTACTCGAAAACGCTTTACCTTAAATAAAGAAATACCAGTAGCACGGGAGCTTCGCACAGTAACCCAAGCCATAAATAACATGGTTATAAACTTACAAAGTACGTTTGATTCGCTGACCAAACAAACACAAGCGCTTACTGAAGAAGTATACATAGATTCGTTAACGGGGTTGGGTAACCGTAAGTCGTTTGAAAACCACTTTAATTCTGTTGTAAATAATATTACTGACGATGCGCCAATTACTGCGTTGATGCTTACCCTGCCCTCGTTAAATAATATTAACCAAGTGGTAAGCTACCAAGATGGTGATCAGCATGTACTTGATGCAGCAAAAATACTTAAACAGCTTGCTGATGAGTTACCAAATTCAACTATATTTAGGCTTAATGGGGGTACGTTTGTATTACTGGCCCCATATGACGTTTTATTTTTAAATAAAGCCCGCCTAGACCTCATTGATAATTTAAGTCAAAAAGAAAACAGCTTACATATAAACGGTTACGCTAATTTAGCCATTGTTGGCGTTGAGCAAGGAGCGAGTTTAGGTGAAGTGTTATCGCTACTTGATACTGGTTGCACTATAGGTGAAGACACTACGTTTGATAAAAACGATAAAGAGTCATTATTTAGTGTTAACCAATGGCGTACCTTAATTAAGTCGATTATAAATGCTGGCGAAGTGAGTTTTTCGGTGCAACCTGTTAAACAAGCTAATAAAACTGATTCTCAGTGTTACTTTGAGGTATTTGCACACTTTATTCATGAAGGCGAAAAGGTAAATAATGGCCACTTATTCGCGATGGCTGAAAAGTTAAATTTAACCGAAGAACTCGATAAAAAAATTATACGTAGCTTTATAGATGTAAAAGAGCAATACCCAAATGATGTATTTGCACTTAATATTAGCAAGGCATCCTTGTACTCAACTGACTTTATACAATGGCTCACCCTTTATTCGCACACTAAACCGGTAATTAAAACAAACTTAGTGTTTGAACTACATGAAATTGGTTTGCTTTATAACGTGCATGTTGCGTCTTTACATATAGATGCAATTAAAGAGCTGGGTATTAATGTGTGTATTGAACACTTTGGTACTAGCTTAACGTCGTTTAGGTATTTACAAGGTCTTGATATTGAGTATGTAAAAATTGATGGTAGTTATATTCAAGATTTAGTAACTAACCCACAAAGCCAATTTTATATTCAAACAGTTAATAATATTTGTCATGGTTTTGGTATTAAGGTTTTAGCCTGTTTAATTGAAAAAACCGAGACTTTAGAAATTCTCGAATACTTAGGATGCGATGGCGTACAAGGTAATTTAATACTGCCACCATCAAAAATTATTAAATCTAATGAAAATGGCGTAAATAAAGAGTTTACTTTTTGCACCGATGCGCTAAAATTTTGCAATTAGTACTCAACCAAGGGACGAGAAATGAAAAAATTAATTTTAGCTGGCTTAGTAGCTAGTGCGTCTGCTCTAACTGCTTTGCCAACCTATGCACAAACGGATAATAATGCTGTGGTTCAAGAAGTGAGCATAAATAGCATTATTGATATTCTTAATAACGTAACAGCAGATACTACGCCAGAGCAATTACGCGAAGATTTAGTAGAAGCGATTAAACGTATTTGTAAAAATAAAGAAAAAATCAAGCTAGACGAAAAACTGCTTAATGGCGCTTGTGGCGCTGCTGATATAGATGCAATGGTTGCTGCTGTTGTGGCACGTTTTGGTGCAGACAATCCATTAATTTCTGACTTTTTAGCTGCTCTTTCGGATGCTGGTTTAGATACTGATGCAATTACCCTAGCAGCAATTACCGCAGGTGTTGATGCAACAACCGCTTCTGAAGCAACTGCTGCAGGTCCTGGTACTGGCCAGCCAGCTCCGCCAGTAGGCAGCTTACCAACATTACCAACACCTCCAGGTTCTGGTGGTACAGGCGGTGATAACGGTATATCTGAAGTCGGTAACTAGTTTTTACTATTAGTATATTTAAACGCAGCCAATTGGCTGCGTTTTTACTTTGTTTGAGTTTATTTTGAATCGTTTTATATTCTTTCTTATTTGTTTGACCCTATTTTTACTCCCTCTTCCTTTAGGTAGTTACAGGCCTTGGGCGATTTTAGCTATTGGTATTTTAACTAGCTTTACCTTTATTACTCACTTGGCAAACAGTGTTTTAAATAACCACCAAGCACTTTTCCCTCCTCGATATACTTGGCCATTATTTACTGCCTTAGGCATTGTTGCTTTGGTGTGCGCGGTTCAGTTATTTGGCGTAAGTGTTGATGCTTTTCAAACCAAACAAATGTTATTAAAAACCAGTTTTTTAATAATGTTGAGCTGGTTAATATTTAATTACTGTAATAATGTAAATCGTATTAAAAAATTAATTTACGCCGTCATTTGCGCCGGTGTTTTTCAGGCTTTGTATGCTAGTTACTTAAACTTATCGCCCGATATTGTTAGCCCTTTATTTGGCTACAAACACACCGACAGAGCGATTGGTACTTTTACCTATTCTAACTTTTTAGCTAACTATTTAGCGCTGTGTTTATGCTTAGGCATTGGTGTGTTAATTAGCGAATTAAAACGCACTAACAATGGCTATAAACCTACTTTAAAACAAACGCTACGTGCTTGGGCTGAGATTATATTAAGCTCTAAAATCATTTTACGTATATCGTTAATTATTATTATTGTGGCGCTTATTTTAACTCGTAGCCGTATGGGTAATTCGGCCTTTTTTATCGCCTTAATTATAGTGAGCTTACTGGCGCTGTTTGTTTATAAGCAAAAGCCTAAAGCATTTAAATTGCTGATTGTGAGCTTTTTCATAATCGATTTAATCATCATTGGTGCCATTTTCGATGTAGAAAAAGTAAAACAACGTATTAGCGAAACCAGTTTACAATCAGAAACTCGCGATGAAGTTGTACGCGACTCAATCCCACTAATTTTAGATAACCCGTTATTAGGCTCGGGCGGCGGTACTTTTTACACTGCGTTTCCTGCATATCAGTCTGAGCCCTACTCTGGTTATTACGACAATGCGCACAACGATTATGTGCAATTTGCAGTTGAGCTGGGTATTCCTACTACGGCGTTATTGGGGCTGTTAGTGGTTTATTGTTTATGGTTATGTATTAATACTATGCGAACGCGCAAAACGGCCCTTTATCAGGGTGTGGCGTTTGGTTGTGCTACAGCTATTGTGGCAATGATGCTGCATTCGTCGGTTGATTATTCGCTGCAGGCGGGGGCTAATTCTATATTGTTTATCGTGGTGTTATGTTTAGCTTTATTAACCAATAAGTTACCGGCACCAAAACGGATTAAAAAACGGCGAAGTGAAAGTTAACGGGCTGCGGGGAGCGAGTCACGAGCCTAATCCCTAACACCTGTTCTGTCTTCTCATTTACTACTCATTCACTTCTCTCAGTGCAATAAGATCTTTAAGAAAAGTATGCACAAAGAGGGCTAAGAGACGCTGCGCTTTTAGAGGTTAAAGTCGAAAGTTATCGGGCTGCGGGGGTCGGGTTACGGGCCTAATCCCTAACACTTGTTTTATCTTCTCATTTACTCCTCATTCAC
>NZ_JASDDE010000024.1:0-26689 GCF_030407565.1 Pseudoalteromonas sp. APC 3694 | reverse complement strand
CGGGTTACGGGCCTAATCCCTAACACTTGTTTTATCTTCTCATTTACTCCTCATTCTCTTCTCTCAGTGCAATAAGATCTTTAAGAAAATTATTCACAAAGAGGGTTAAGAGACGCTTCGCTTTTAGAGGTTAAAGTCGAAATTATCGGGCTGCGGGTTACGAGCTGTATCCTAACATCTTTTTGGCCTTCTCATTTGTTCCTCATTCCCTTCTCTTAGTTCAATTAGATTTTTAAGAAAAGTATGCACAAAGAGGGCTAAGAGACGCTGCGCTTTTAGAGGCAGTAACAAAACAATTAATCACTTGGGTTAGTGGCTTTATTTTCTCATTTACTTCTCATTCTCTTCTCTCAGTTCAATTAGGCCTAAGTGAATGATGCGCAAAGAGGGCTAAGAGATGCTGCGCTTTTAGTTATTTAGCCCGCAACTCGAAGCTCGTCGCTAACGA
Source organism: Pseudoalteromonas sp. APC 3694 (assembly GCF_030407565.1). Classification (NCBI taxonomy): domain Bacteria; kingdom Pseudomonadati; phylum Pseudomonadota; class Gammaproteobacteria; order Alteromonadales; family Pseudoalteromonadaceae; genus Pseudoalteromonas; species Pseudoalteromonas sp. APC 3694. The sequence continues at coordinate 26,241 of NZ_JASDDE010000024.1, read as the reverse complement.
CATTAAAAAATGCCGCGACATGAAGTCGCTGCTACAAGTCGGAAATAATAGCGGCCTGATACCTAACACCTAAAACCTATCGCCTGTTCAAATTTACTGCTCTTCTAAATCAAATTCGGTGGTGTGGCCGTCGCCGTGTATGAGCTGGTAGCGGTCTAAATTACCGCCTTTGAGGGTGACCAAACTAATAGCCGAATCACTTACTAGGTACTTTTGCCCTTTGCCTTTAGTTTGGTGTTTGTCGACTTCCATGTGCCAGCGTTTGGTAAAAAAGTTAAGCGGACTTTTAGGGCCATATAAAATGGAGTCGAGCTTATCAAGCACATTTATTAGCTTACGCGGGAACTCGTTTTTAATGCCACTAGCTGTGAGCTGCCAAATTCTGTTGGGGTGATCGCCAAAACGCTTTTGCACTGAAAAACAAAACGAATAATGCACGTCGCCTGATAAAATCAGCGTTTCATTTGGGGTGTCGGTACGTCTAAATGTGTCGAGCAATTTTTTAGCTGAGCCTTCGTGCGCCATCCAGTTTTCTACATCAACCATAAGCGGTTGCCCACACATGTTAAACACCGCTTGAATCGCCTCTATTGATTTAACCCCAAACACCGGTGCGGGCGATACAATAATGACTTGGTCATGGCTTAATAAGCTCTCTTCAAGCTCAGTGAGACGCTCCCAATCTAACAAGCCTGAGGGTTCATTAAAGTTCTGCTCGTTACGCCAGCGATGTGTTCGGGTATCGAGCACCACCACTTTAGGAATAGTTGTTAGCTCATAATGCCAATGATTAAAATCGTTTAGGTGTTTATCAAATGCTTTAAATTGCCATTGCTGATCGCCCGCTAAACTTGTCATAAATGGGGTCAATAACGCACCGGTTTTTTGTAGCGCGTCGTTACCCATTCCCTGAAACAGCCAATAGCTTGCTAAGCCATTATTTACAATACGCTTGCTACTGGGGTTTTGATTAATGGCTTGCTCCCACCCGGCGGTGAGGTTCCAATCATCAGTGACATCGTGATCGTCAAACATCATTAAGGTAGACACATTGGCACATAATCGCTCTACCTCAGCTAAGCCTTTAGCGTAATCAATGAGTGTGGCTTTTTCTGTGCTAAACAATGCTTGGCTTTTTTCGTTACCGCCTGAGTAATTTAGCTTTGATAAGTCAACATATTGCCACGCGGCACTACTAAAATTAAGTAAGTACAATGCTACAAATTCTTCAAAATGAATAAGGTGGTTATACGCTTTTACGCTAGAAAAATGCGGCTCGTCTTTTTTTAACCAGTAACCTATGCCTAATTTAGAGCGCTTTTTCCATGAGGTGGTAGGGAGTAAATGATGGCGGCCATAAAGCTGTTGGCTAATATCGTCGGGTAAATCCAGCGCAAGCGGTTGCTCTTTGTAAATACCTAATTGCTTAATGAGTTGATGGATAGCTAATAACATAGGCCCTGCTACATCGTCAGCATATACCTGATCGCCCGAGAGTAATAGCAACTGCGCACCTTGCTGATTATTACTGCGTTGAGTAGCTTGCCACTGACTTGAACTAACTAGGCTGTCTTTTGCGGGATGATGTGCATTGCGACATGAGCCATGCAATATTTGCGTCAGTCTTTTGGGGATCACAAACGCAGGTAACGCGCCATCATTAAAACTAAACGCTGATAAATCAACGGGGCTGTCATCAAAAAATAACTGATATTGTAGTAATATGTCGCGCGGGAACTGACTGTTTATGGGTTTAATAACTATGAACTGTAAAAATAAATGTTCACCCAGTCTAACGCTGTTTTGTTCGCTATAGCATTCGTAGCCCATTAGCTCTATACGGCCGTTTACCTGCTTTGAGGTAGCAAACTGAATACAAACTGTGGTTTTTTCTGCTCGGCGCACCATAGGCCCCATAAGTAACAGCGGGTGTTGCACCGAGAGAGTCGTCATGTGGTTAGCCTTTAGCTGCTAATTTAAATAAAGAATAAAAATTATCGGTGGTGGCCTTTGCCAACTCGTTAAAGCTAATGCCTTTTAGTTCACTAATATAGTAAGCAACGTCTTCCACATACGCTGGTTGATTAGTTTTACCACGGTACGGTACTGGGGCTAAATACGGCGAGTCGGTTTCAATAAGCAGTCGATCAAGTGGGATTTGTTTTACCACTTCTTTAAGTTCTACCGCATTTTTAAAGGTTACAATGCCTGAAATAGAAATATAAAAACCCATATCAATGGCTTTTTTGGCCATATCCCAATCTTCGGTAAAGCAATGTAATACCCCACCGCAGTTTTCTGCTTTGTGTTCACGCATTAAATTAATGGTGTCGGCACGTGCGTCGCGGGTGTGAATAATAAGTGGCTTTTGTAATTCGTTGGCTACTTCAATATGGCCAACAAAGCTTGCTTGCTGCACTGCGTGAGTGTCTTTTGCGTAATAGTAATCAAGCCCGGTTTCGCCAATGGCCACTACTTTGTGGTGCGAGGCTAAATCAATTAATTGCTGTTTGTTAAGTGCATCTTTTTGATCAAGCGGATGTACACCACATGACGCTGATACGTCGTCGTAATGCTTAATTTGATCTAGCATATTAGGGAACTGATCAAGTGTGACGCTCACACATAAAAAGTGTTCTACTTTTTTGGCACGGGCGTTATCAAGTACTTGGTCTAGGTTTAAATCGAGTTTATCAAAATCAAGACGGTCTAAATGGCAATGAGAATCTACAATCAAAATAAGGCCTGTTTTTACTACATGGTATAAGTTGGATTGCCGGAGTTTAACATAGTCCCCAGCAGTTTTTCGATCTTCGCGTTTAGGTTTGTTTTATCATCTAAAAAGCTAATGCCGATCCCCGGAGGGTTTGAGCTTTGTGAACCTTGCGGAGTGATCCACGTAACTTTGCCGGTGACCACATCGTCTTCTAAAGCATCAGGTAAGGTTACGCGTAAAGCGAGTGAATACCCAGGCTCATAACGCATATTGGTGCGTACAAATAGCCCCCCTTTTTTTAAAAAAGGCATGTAGCAGCGATATAGTTCGTCAAGGTCATCTATATCAACTAATAGCTCTTGCATATCTAATCCTTTTTATTGGTTGCGTAATGTATACGCTAGTCGTGATACCGCAAGCGGTAAGTTTAGCCCAAGAATTTGTATGTTATTTTGTAAAAAATCATTCAAGGCTTGCTGTGCAACTTGGTAGGCTTCAAAACTCATGCCATTTAAAAGCTGCTGTTTTAACTGCTCACTTAAAAATAAGGTAAAAATACGAACAAGCTCAGGCTGTTTATTTATTATATCGACTAACGCATTGAAATTATGGCTTTGTTTAAACTCAGTTGCAAATTTATAGAGTGTATCAATGCTTTCTAGCTGATTTTGCTGTTGCCACTGCTTTACTTGCAGGGGTTGACTGTAAAACAATGATAACCATGGGTAGTTAGGCACATCTAAAGAGCTTAGCCACTGCTGTGCTAGCTGGCTATTGGTTACTTTGACCTCAGTTTTAGCACAGCGGCTTAAAATAGTCGCTGGTAATTGTGCCACTTGGCTGGTTGTAAGAATTAAAAACCGGCTGTTACTGGGCTCTTCTAAGGTTTTTAATAATGCATTTGCTGCCGCCGTGGTCATTTTTTCGCAGTTTTCAATAATCGCCACTTTGTTGCCATTTTGCGCCGCCGACTGGTGCATAAAATCGCTTATGCCGCGTATGTCGTCTACACCTATGCTTTGCCCTTCTACTTGAGTAACGCGTTTATCTGGGTGCGTCCCAGCTAGGTTTAACGAGCAGCTTTTACACTGCCCACACGGCGTTAGCACGCTACTAGGTGCACTTAACTGCGATTGTGTATTGTGACATAACAAACTGTTAGCTAATTGATCGCTTAGCTCAAACTTGCCTACCCCAATAGGCCCGCAAAATAGCTGCGCGTGATGAAAGCGCTGCGCTTTATAGCTTTGAGCTAAACGTTGCTCTACATCGTTAAGCCATGGCAATGCCATATTATTTTAACCCTGAAAAAAACGTACGCAGTACATTGGTGATATCACGATGTACTTTATCAATACTTTGGTTAGCATCAACGGTTTTAATGCTTTCATCATCGTTTGCCAGTTCTATGTAACGCATACGGGTGCGCTGAAAAAACTCAATGGCTTCTTGTTCAATTCTATCGAGTTCACCACGCCCTTTTGCCCGTTCAAGACCAATAACAGGGTCAATATCAAGGTAAATGGTTAAATCGGGTTTTAATCCTTTTAACACCATAGAGGATAACGACGCTAACGTGTTTGCACTAATTCCGCGTCCACCGCCTTGATACGCCTGTGACGATAAGTCGTGACGATCAGCCAATACCCATTGCCCTTGCTCAAGTGCAGGGTTTATTACATTGTGCATTAGCTGTGAGCGAGCTGCGTACATAATAAGTAGCTCAGTTTCAAAGGCGATTTCTTCTTGATGCTCTGCTTTTACTAAGGTACGCAACGATTCAGCCAGTGGTGTGCCACCGGGTTCACGGACATTAATAAAATCAATATGATGATGATTTAAAAAGTCTTGGCACAGGGCAATAGCGGTTGATTTACCCGCGCCCTCTAGGCCTTCTATCACTATAAATTTTGGTTTCATAAACACTAATTCTTTTTATTTAAAATATACCGGTTAACCGCCGCATTATGTTGCTTTAATGTGGTTGAAAACTGATGGCTGCCATCGCCTTTTGCTACAAAGTAAACATACTCGCTTTTAGGCGGGTTTACCGCAGCTAAAATCGCTTCTTTGGATGGCATGGCAATTGGCGTGGGCGGTAATCCGTTAATACGATAGGTATTATACGGTGTGTAATTTATCAAGTCTTTACGTTTAATATCACCGTCAAAATCTTCGCCTAGCCCATATATTACGGTTGGATCGGTTTGTAAGCGCATATTGGTGTTTAATCTATTTATAAACGCCGATGCAATTAACGGACGCTCACTGGCAAGCGCGGTTTCTTTTTCGATAATAGAGGCCATGATCAGTGCTTCATAGGCGGTATCGTAAGGTAAATCGTTTGCCCGTTGCTGCCAAGCATCAGCCAACGTTTGCTGCATTTTTTGCGCAGCACGTTTTAGTAAACTGCTGGCAGTATCATTGCTATGGTAATGATAGGTATCGGGGAATAACCAACCTTCTAGATGGGTTTGCCTACCTATTATTTGCTCGCCAAGTTGTTCGCGTTTTAAATCGTTTTGTAAGTGTGGTGCCGTACTTAGTGCATTTAATATATCTCTAAGTGCTTGGCCTTCAATAATGGTAAAACTAAAACTAACTTGCTCGCCTTGGTTTATTTTTTTTATATTGTTGATTACGCTATCTGCGCTTAACTCGTACAAACCCGCTTTTAAATCGGTCAAGGTTGGGTCGAGTTTAGCTAATATTTGAAACCGCCAACAGTCTTCTACCCACTGTTGCTGCTGCCATTGACGGCACAACTTATTAAAGCCAGTGCCTTTTTTAACTTCAAATTGGGTGTTATCGGCTATCTGTAATGGCGTTTGAATTGTTGCCTGTAATTGCTGATAGCCAATCACTGAGCTAAAAAAAGCCAGCAATAATACTGATACAATAACTTTTAACACTAAGCCTCCTTGGCTACTGTTAGTAATGACCGACTGTGAGCAATATCAAAACAGTGCTCGCCTATGCTTTTTACGGGCACAATTTTCATTAAACTATTACATACAAATACCGCGTCTGCTTGGGTAAGCTCATCAACGCTGATAGTTTTAAATTCAATTGCTAATTTATCACATAAAGATTGCAGAAAAACACCTTTAATGCCGCACTCATCAAGCCTGGGGCTAATTACTTTATTATTTTTTATTGCAAAAATATTAGCCGCCGAGGTTTCAATTACATTGTTGTTGTAGTCAAGTACAAGTGCATCATCACTTTGCTCGGTTTGTAGGGCATTTTTGATCAATACTTGCTCAAGTCTATTTAAGGTTTTAAGCCCTGCTAAGTGCGGTTGTAAAGCCAGTTTAATTGGACTGATGACTAAACTAATTCCTGTCTCGTGTAAGCTGTTATAATGCGCTGGATAAGGTAAAACACTCACAATAATGTTTAAATTACATTCGCTTAGTGGCGCATAGCCTCGCCCGCTCTCGCCGCGTGTTACCACTATTTTAACAACCGCTTGAACCTTTGATGCTATTTGCTGAGTAATGTGCGACTCAAGTGCGCTAAACTCAAGCGCCGGAAACCCTAAACGCTGCGCGCATTCAATTAAACGCGCTTTATGATAAGACCAATGTTCAACCTGTCCATCAGTAATAATCGCGGTTGTAAAAAAGCCATCGCCATAGTTTAAGCCTCTATCGCGGGTACTTACGCTACTGGTTTCACTTGCTGTTATTATTGTTTGCATATTTTTACACATAAAAAAACCCAGTTAAACAACTGGGTTCTTATTGTCGTTCGTTGTTAAAAAAGATTATACCTTTTTAAACAGTAACGAGCCATTAGTACCACCAAAACCAAATGAGTTACACAACGCGTAATCAAGTTTGGCGTCTCGTGCTGTGTGCGGCACGTAATCTAAATCACAGCCTTCATCTGGGTTGTCTAGGTTAATCGTGGGTGTTACTTTTTGCTCGGTCAACGATAAGATAGACACTATCGACTCAACAGAGCCCGCTGCACCTAGTAAATGACCCATCATCGATTTAGATGAGCTTACCATCACATCTTTCGCTGAATCACCAAAAATGGTTTTAACCGCTGACGTTTCGGCTTTGTCGCCCGCATGAGTAGACGTACCATGTGCGTTAATGTAGCCAACTTGCTCAGCATTTACTTGCGCATCGTTTAATGCGTTTTCCATAGCCAGAGCCGCACCTGCGCCATCTTCTGGTGGTGAGGTCATGTGGTAGGCATCGCCACTCATGCCAAAGCCAACAAGCTCTGCATAAATTTTAGCGCCACGGGCTTTAGCGTGTTCGTATTCTTCAACAACCACCACACCAGCACCATCCGAAAGCACAAAGCCATCACGGTCTTTATCCCAAGGACGAGACGCTGCTTGAGGGTCGTCGTTACGTGTTGAAAGCGCACGTGCGGCATTAAAGCCACCCATACCAATTGGCGTACACGCTTTTTCTGCGCCACCGGCAACCATTGCATCGGCATCGCCGTAGGCAATCATTCGCGCTGCATGGCCAATATTATGCAGGCCTGTAGTACATGCCGTCACAATTGAAATATTAGGACCACGCAAGCCGTGCATTATTGATAAATGACCTGAGATCATATTAATAATGGTAGACGGTACATAAAACGGCGATAACTTTCGTGGGCCGCTGTTTAGTAATTTAATGTGGTTTTCTTCGATTAGGGTTAAGCCACCAATACCTGAACCTACCGCTACACCAATACGGGTTGCGTTTTGCTCAGTGACTTCGAGGCCTGAATCTTGAAAAGCTTGAACACCCGCTGCAATGCCATACTGGATAAATAAATCCATTTTTTTAGCATCTTTTGGCGACATATAAGCCGATGCATCAAAATCATTGATTAAACCAGCGAAATGAGTACCAAATTTTGATGTATCAAAGTGGGTAATATTTTGAATACCACTTTTACCATCTAATAAGCCTTGCCAGGTTGATTGCACATCATTGCCTAGCGGCGTCAACATTCCTAAGCCAGTTACGACGACACGACGTTTAGCCACGGTTTGCCTCCAATAAGGAATTATTATTATACCAATTAACTTAGCTCAGTTTATTTCAGCGTTAACGCTGTTGCTAGTTATGTTATTAGTATTGGGGATGATCATACCCAAGCTACCTCAAAGTGCGAGTCTCAAACCAATAACCAACGCTGAGCAATAACAATTTAATTGCTGATGATGAGTGAGGGTTTGGAATTGAATCATGGACTTTGAGGTGGTTTGGATATAAAGATTAAAGGCAGCGAATGCTGCCCTTAATTTGCGATTAATTACTCAGCGTGAGCTGTAACGTAATCGATTGCAGATTGTACTGTAGTGATCTTTTCAGCTTCTTCATCTGGGATCTCAGTGTCGAACTCTTCTTCAAGAGCCATTACTAATTCAACAGTATCAAGAGAGTCTGCACCTAGGTCATCAACGAATGAAGCTTCGTTTTTAACTTCTTCTTCTTTAACACCTAGCTGTTCGATGATAATTTTCTTTACGCGTTCTTGGATATCGCTCATTCTTCTTTCCTTTATTAAAAACGCCAATGCGTTATTTTCAGATTGCGGCGTAGTTTACGTCCGATAATTCTCTGATTCAATCTTTTGACCATAAATAATTTGCTGGTCAAACCTGTTGAGTGTTTATTTTATCTTTTATCGCTTATTTTCACAGCGATTTCAAGTATGTTTAAAGCAAGTTTGCGAAAAATTCAATGTTTTTTAGCAAACTCATTGGTAATTTGTGGTTTAACTATTTCGCATTGCGAAGCTAAACCATGTACATCGCACCATTTACATGCAAAGTTTCACCTGATACGTACGCAGCGGCGTCAGATGCTAAATAACATACTGCAGCTGCAATCTCATCTGGCTGACCTAAACGACCCGCAGGTACGTTTGCAAGCGTTGCTGCTTTTTGCTCATCTGTCAAATCATCCGTCATGTCTGTTTGAATAAAACCAGGTGCAACCACATTTACAGTAATTCCACGAGAGGCTACCTCACGCGCTAGTGATTTAGAAAAGCCGATAACACCCGCTTTAGCAGCTGCATAGTTGGCTTGACCCGCATTACCCATAGTGCCCACTACTGAGCCAATATTGATAATACGGCCGTTCTTTTTCTTCATCATTGGGCGAAGTACGGCCTTAGATAAACGGAAGATAGAACTTAAGTTGGTATCGATAATATCGTCCCACTCATTTTCTTTCATGCGCATCAATAAATTATCGCGCGTAATACCGGCATTATTTACTAAAACATCAATATCACCTAAATCGGCTTTAATTGCCGCTAATGTCGTCTCAATTGACGCAGGATCGGTGACGTTAAGCGCATAACCCTTACCGTTATCACCTAAGTAGTCACTAATTTTAGCCGCACCCGACTCGCTTGTTGCTGTGCCCGCTACTTTTGCGCCTTGTGCCACTAAGGTGTTTGCAATCGCTTTACCAATACCACGGCTAGCGCCAGTGATCAGGACAACTTTGCCCTCTAAAGAAAATAAATTACTCATATTATATACTCTTATTTAGCTGTATCGATTGATGCAAGGTCATTTACTGAGCCACACATCATCGCTTTATCAATGCGTTTTGCAAGTCCTGTTAATACTTTACCAGGGCCAAATTCATAACTTTGCGTTACACCTTGTGCAACTAATGCTTGCACTGTTTCAGTCCAACGAACTGGGCTGTATAACTGACGTACTAATGCCTCTTTAATTGCATCGGCTGAACCTTCAGCTTTTACATCAACATTATTAATTACATCACACTTAGGTGAATTAAATGTTAAAGCCGCTAAGTCAGCGGCTAATTTTTCAGCCGCAGGTTTCATTAGTTCACAATGCGACGGTACGCTAACCGATAATGGCAGTGCACGTTTTGCTCCGGCTTCTTTACAAGCAACAGAGGCTCTATCAACTGCATCTTTATGACCGGCAATAACCACTTGCCCTGGCGAGTTATAGTTTACTGGAGAAACCACTTCACCTTGCGCAGACGCTTCACAAGCGGCTTTAATTTCATCGTCGCCTAAACCAATAATTGCAGCCATAGAACCTACACCAGCAGGGACAGCTTCTTGCATGTATAAACCACGGTTTTCAACCAGTTTTACGGCTTCACTTAGGCTGATCACATCGCTACATACTAGTGCTGAGTATTCGCCTAAGCTATGCCCTGCCATGACAACGTCTGCATCTGGATTTGCAGCTAACCAATGACGGTAAATAGCAACGCTTGCTGTTAATAAAGCAGGTTGAGTACGGTGTGTTTGATTTAGTTTTTCTTCTGGACCGTTAAGAACGAGGTCTGCTAGGTCATATCCTAGTGCGGTTGATGCTTCTGCAAATGTGGCTTTTACTATGTCTGAGCTTTCAAGTAGCTCGTTTAACATACCCACAGTTTGCGAGCCTTGACCTGGAAAAAGAAGTGCAATTTTTTGTGCCATAGTTTGCTCTTTTAATTAAACAAAATAAATAATGTATAACACGGCACATCAATTTACTGATTGGCCACCGTGTCTTTAGAATGTGTTTTTTCGAAAATAGCAGCAATTTTGTCCGGAAGTTGACGTTCTACTTCTTTCACTGCTTCGTCGATTGCGGCATGAAATGCTTTAGCTGAGGCATTTCCATGGCTTTTAACAACAATACCGCGCAATCCTACCAGAGAAGCGCCGTTATACTGGTCGGGGTTCACTCTTTTATAGAGTTTTTTTATGATTGGCGCCAACATAAACGCCATGCACTTATAAACAACGTGTTTTTCGAGGGCACGGGTGAACTTTTTCATGATAAGTTTGGCAATACCTTCGCAGGTTTTAAGTGCAACGTTACCGACAAACCCTTCACAGACGATAACATCGGCTTTGCCAGAAAAAATATCGCTACCTTCGCTATACCCAATATAATTAATCAGATCGCTTTGCTGCATTAACTGCGCGGCTTGCTTAATTTCGTCGTGACCTTTAATGTCTTCGGCGCCAATATTTAATAAACTGACTTTTGGGTTATCACACCCGAGTGCTTGTCCTGCCACTACCGAACCCATAATGCCAAACTGATACAGCATTTGCGCATCACAGTGCACATTGGCACCTAAATCGAGTAAGTAAACAGGATTTTTTCGTTCAGTCGGTACAGCCGATATGAGTGCGGGACGTTTCACTCCTGGAAGCATTTTTAATACGTAATGCGCCATAAAAAATAGCGCCCCTGTATTGCCAGAGCTAACACAGGCTTGCGCTTCACCCGATTTAACTAAATCAAGGGCAACACGCATTGAGGAATCTTTTTTTGAGCGTATAGCAACAGCGGGTTCGCAGGCATTGGTGACAACGTCATTACAATGGCGAATTATTAATCTGGGATGAGAAAGTGAATCGAGTGATTCTAATTGTTTAGCTATTACTTGCTCGTTGCCACATAAAATGAGTTTTAAGTTGGCATTAGCATTTACCGCGGAAACGGCTGCGGGGATAGATGAACGGGGGCCATAATCGCCCCCCATCATATCTAACGCTATGGTTAGATTGGTCAGCATATAAGCAATCTCTTAGTTAGAAATTACTTGAACGCCTTTGTAGTAACCATCTGCAGTCACATGGTGACGACGATGAGTCTCACCAGATGTTTGGTCTACAGTTAAAGTTGGACCACTGATCGCATCGTGTGAACGGCGCATGCCGCGTCTTGCACGAGACTTTTTGCTTTTTTGTACAGCCATAGTCTTCTCCTAAGAATCTTTCTTAAGTTGTTTCAAAATATCAAATGGATTTGGTTTATCATCTTCCGCCTTTAAAACACCAAAGCTGGCAGGCTCTGCTGTATAACTGCATGAAGCTTCGTTGTGGGTAGGCACTAATGGCACTGCTAAAATAAGCTCGTCTTCGATTAACTCAAACACGTCTATTTCACCATTTTCATCAAGTGCTACTTCGTCGTAGCTTTCTGGAAGATCATCTGACTCTGCATCCAAACCGACTGGCGAATACACAAAGTCTTGATCCAAATCCAACCCTAAATCACCATTACAACGTTGACAAGTGACAGTTACGTGTGTGGACAAATTGCCACTAATCACAACTAAACCTTGCTCATCGTTTTTGCAATGAATTTTTACCGCTATTTCACCTACTTCTTCCTGGATAACCCCTCGTAAACGAGGAAGTTTCTCAAGCGGTACAATGCCGTCATACTTTAAACGGTGTTGCGCTGCTTTGCCCGGATGAAGGGTGATGGGAATTTTCACCTTTTGCATAGGGGCTGCATCATATAGATAGTTAGTGGGTTAGTCAAAGTAAAAAACCAATTTTACGTTGTTTTTCACGTGTTTTACTCACGGATCTGATTTATCCTAACTCAATCTGATTTATGCTAGGAAAACATGCCATGAAGCACTCTCTTATATTAGCCTCAAGCTCGCCTTTTAGGCAGTCTTTATTACAAAAATTTAATCTGCCTTTTGAAACGTTTTCGCCCGATGTTGACGAAACGCCTCACAGCAACGAAACACCTAACGATCTTGTTAAACGTTTAAGCGAACTAAAAGCCGCAGCTGCGGTCGAGCATTTTGACCAAGGCTTAGCGATTGGCTCCGATCAGGTTGCTGTATTTAATGACCAAATATTAGGTAAACCACACAATAAAGAAAACGCCATGAAACAACTCAGCTTATTTAGTGGGCAAACGGTCACTTTTTTAACTGGCTTGTGTGTGTACGATATAGACACTAAGCAAAGCAAAACCCTTGTTGAGCCCTTTAATGTCACTTTTAAAACGTTAACAACGGCGCAAATAAGTGCTTATTGCGATGCAGAGCAACCATATAATTGTGCAGGAAGTTTTAAAAGTGAAGGCTTGGGTATTTGTTTATTTGAAAAGCTCAGTGGTGATGACCCAAATAGTTTAATTGGTTTACCACTGATTAAACTCAGCCAATTATTGGCTGAGTTTGGTGTTGATGTATTAGCAGCTCAAGTGCCTAGCGCAAATTAACTGATTAACCGAGTAATATATTTTGCAACTGCTGATAGTTGTCAACGGTTGCAATCGGGGTTAATTCATTGAGTTGCGCAGCGTTGTGCACACCCATGGTTACCCCTATTCTATCCATACCTGCGGCTTTTGCCATTGCCATATCTATTTGCGTGTCGCCTATCATTAGCGCTTCGTCAACACTTACCCCTAGCTCTTCAAGCAATTGATAAAGCATATCGGGAGCGGGTTTTGATTTAGCGTCGTCGCTGGTACGCGTAGCACTAAAAAAGTGACGCAACTGGCTTTCATCTAGAAGGCGTTCCAGTCCTATTCGGCTTTTACCTGTGGCAACCGCCAATATTACGCCTTGATTTTTTAACGCAGTGAGTACCTGTGCAACGTGATCAAACACCGGTGTTGGGGTGGTATCAAGCGCATACTGCTGTTTATAACCTGCAATAAGCGCTTCGTGATGCTCACTGTAATCAGGAAACAAGGTCGCTATTGCGTTTTCAAGCGACAAACCAATAATATTTTTACTGGCCGTATCGCTCGGCGGTTCAATATTGAGTAACTGTGCACTTTTGCGGATACAATTAACTATTTTGCTAATTGAATCCATAATGGTGCCGTCCCAATCAAAAATCACCAGCTTATAGTTTTTCATGGTGGGTGAGATCACGCTTTTGCTGCTCTAAGTTTAACTAAACAACTTGATAGTGCTTTGTCTAGTGGTGCTTCTACTCGCATGGTGGTTTCGTTTTTAGGGTGGTAAAAACTTAAATCATGGGCGTGTAAAAATAAGCGGTTTAAACCACGTTTACGCATTGACTCGTCAAACCCTTGATCGCCATATTTGTCATCACAAGCAATAGCATGACCTTGACACTGAGTATGCACACGAATTTGGTGAGTACGACCGGTTACAGGGGATGCTTGTACTAATGAGCAATCGTTAAAACGCTCAAGCACTTTAAAGCGGGTATGCGACGGTTTGCCCTCAGTGTTATCAACACGTACTACGCGCTCACCCGATTTTAGGGTGTTTTTGCGCAAGCCTTCAGTCACATTTTTTGTTTTAGAGTCCCACTGCCCCTCAACAAGTGCCCAATAATTTTTTTCCATGGTTTTTTCGCGTAATTGCTCATGCAAGGCTGTCAGCACAGAGCGGCGCTTAGCAATGAGTAAACAACCTGAGGTATCACGGTCTAAACGATGCACAAGCTCAAGGCTACGCTCTTCTGGGCGTAAAACACGTAATGCTTCAATAAGGCCATAGCTTAGGCCACTGCCGCCATGCACAGCCATACCCGATGGCTTGTTAATAACCATCAGGTATTTGTCTTCAAATAGAATATCGTCTTCAAGGCGCGTTACTTTATCGAGTTTCGAAGGGACAAACTCTTCACGCTCTGACACTCTGATTGGTGGTATACGAATAACGTCGTCTAGCTGCAATTTATACACAGGTTTAATGCGTTTTTTGTTTACACGCACCTCACCTTTACGAAGAATTTTGTAAACTGCGCTTTTAGGCACCCCTTTTAAATGGGTAATAAGAAAGTTATCAATACGCTGACCTAGGTGGTCTTCGTTGATAGTGACAAAAGTTACTTGTAAGCCGGTTTTTTCTGACATTGCCTAATCACTGATTTAAGTAAAATAATTTAGTTGCTAACACAGTTATAATAGTGGGATAATCAGCAGCGCAAATATTTAGTATTTGCAAATAACAACGGTGCTTTTTAACACATTAAAACATTCGTGATGCACATTCTGGGTAACCGATCATACAGATCCGAGTTAAGTTTTCCAAAGCTTTTATACATACCCAGTTAACACGTGCGCACAACTAACGGCAATGCGCGTAATATATTGCTGCTTAAGTTTGAACATGAATTGATTTTTAAAGTGATAGTAAAAGCAATGAACAGATAATTTGTCTGATAGTGGCGGCGTAAAAAAACGCCGTTCAGAATTCGCTCAAATATTGTAGTACCGTACAGCAGCTTATTTAGAACTAAAAAAATCTAATAAATAAGCGTTCATTAACATCGGTAGCGATTTTTGCTCATAAAAACGATAACGGTAGTTTTAAAACAAAACTATGGTTTGAAGCTAAAGAGCCCTACGTACCTAATATGAATGCATTTAATAAGATTGTTATGACAGGCCAACTTCTGGATAAAACGAGTATTGAGCTAAACAGCCGACACGTTTGTATCCTCTTAGAATTTAATAGCGTGATTACACCCTATTGTTTGCCGGCATTTAAAATACTGCTTACTAAATACAGAGCCGTTCCGTTAAAGACCCAGTCGTGAGACTGCACATTCTAAAAATAGGAACACCTGAACAGGCGAGAAAACATCGTCATGTCAGCGACACAAACTAGTAGAGTAACATTATGAAACGTATGCTAATCAATGCAACGCAGCAAGAAGAAATGCGCGTAGCACTGGTTGACGGCCAGCGCCTATATGATTTAGATATAGAAAGCCCAGGTCATGAACAGAAAAAAGCCAATATTTACAAAGGTAAAATCACACGTATTGAACCATCTTTAGAAGCAGCATTTGTTGATTACGGTGCTGATCGTCATGGTTTCCTTCCTTTAAAAGAAATTGCCCGTACTTACTTCCCGCAAGGTTACACCTTTCATGGTCGTCCGAATATTCGCGACGTGATCAAAGAAGGTCAAGAAGTTATTGTACAAGTTGATAAAGAAGAGCGCGGCCAAAAAGGGGCAGCACTGACTACCTTTATCAGCGTGGCAGGTAGTTATTTAGTACTTATGCCTAACAACCCTCGCGCTGGCGGTATTTCTCGTCGTATCGAAGGTGATGAGCGTACTGAACTTAAAGAGTCGCTAAGCCGCTTAGAACTTCCAAAAGGTATGGGCTTAATTGTTCGTACCGCGGGTGTTGGTAAGTCGTTTGAAGAACTAAACTACGATTTAAAAGCATTATTAGTCCACTGGGAAGCCATTCAACAAGCGGCAGACAGTGCAAAAGCACCATTTTTAATTCACCAAGAAAGTAACGTAATTTTCCGTGCAATTCGCGATTATTTACGTCGTGACATTGGCGAAATTTTAATTGATAAGCCTCGTGTTTTTGAAGAAGCTAAAGCGCACATAGAGCGTTTTCGTCCTGATTTCATGAGTCGCGTTAAGCTTTATCAAGGTGATACACCGTTATTTACACATTACCAAATTGAAAGCCAAATTGAGTCTGCGTTCCAACGTGAAGTGCGCTTACCTTCAGGTGGTTCTATTGTAATTGACCCTACTGAAGCACTTACCTCTATCGATATCAACTCGTCTAAAGCAACAAAAGGCGGCGATATTGAAGAAACAGCGCTTAACACCAACCTAGAAGCGGCAGATGAAATTGCACGTCAACTTCGTTTACGTGATTTAGGTGGCTTAATTGTTATCGACTTTATTGATATGACACCTCCACGTCATCAACGTGAAGTAGAAAACCGCTTAAAAGATGCTGCTCGCCCAGATCGTGCGCGCGTACAAATTGGTAAAATTTCTCGCTTTGGCTTACTTGAAATGTCGCGCCAACGCCTACGCCCTTCACTAGGCGAAGCAAGCCAAGGTGTTTGTCCACGTTGTAGTGGTCAAGGTACAATTCGTTCTAACGAATCAATCGCATTGTCTATTCTTCGTTTAATTGAAGAAGAAGCGATTAAAGACAACACCGCTCAAGTTAATGCTCAAGTGCCTGTTGCTGTTGCCGCTTATTTATTGAATGAGCAACGTCGTAGCGTTCACCGTATTGAAAAGCATCATAAATGTGATGTAGTGATTATTCCTAATCAACACATGGAAACACCTCACTACGAAGTAATGCGTTTACGTAAAGATGAAACGCTTGAAACTGTAAGTTACGAGCAAGTTGTTGCGCCTGAGCCTGAAGCATTTGAAATGTCTAAATCGCCAGCGGCACCTGTTCGTGAAGAGCCGAAGCTTAAAGGCGTCGTTATGCCTTCAACGCCTGCTCCACAAGCGGCAGCAAAAGCTGCGCCGGTAGTAGAAGCAAAAGCTGAAATTGGTTTATTTGCCGCATTAGGTAAATGGATTAAGTCGTTATTTGGGTCTGATACTGAGCAAAAATCAGAAAAACAGACTGAAAAGCAATCGCAAGATCGCCCTAATAATAACCGTGGTAATGATAATCGTCGTCGTAATAACAACCAACGTCGTCGTAATAATAACCCTCGTAATAAACCGCGTAACGAACGTACTGCAGACGCTGAAGCTAAAAATGAGTCGGCGCCTGTAAATGATACGCAAGAAAAGAATGAGAATCGCAATAAGCGCCGTCGTAATTCAAATACGCGTAAACGTCCTGAGCATAAAACTGAAGATAAAACGCAAGTAAAAGCAGAGGCAACTCAAAATACGGATACTGCAGTTAAATCTCATAAGAATGCTGAGCCAAAAGAGCAAAAGCCTAAGGTACGTCGTCAACGTCGTAATTTACGTAAAAAAGTTCGCGTACAAGACGAAAGCACAGAGCAAGTTCAAACAACTGAGCAAGCTGTTGAGCAACCAGTGGTTAAAGAAGACAAGCCACAAGTGAAAGAGCAAGCTCCTGTTATTGAAAAGCAAGCGCCGGTATCTGATGAAAAAGCACCTGTACCTGCTAAAGAACAAGCTGAGGCTGTTGTTGATGCAAACGATAACGTGGCAACACAAGATGAAGAGCAAGAGCAAACACGTACTCGCTCACGTCGTTCACCGCGTCATCTTCGTGCATCAGGTCAGCGTCGTCGTCGCCCTGAAGGTGAAAACGCGCAAGAAAAGTCTTCTGATGAAGCGCCTGCTTTCATTCCAGTTGCGGATCAAGCCGCTGCTGAATACGAAGCAGAGCTAAAAGCAAAAGCACATAAAACGGCCGTTGATGCCTCTGATGCGGTTGAACAAAACATTGTTGAAGAAGAATTAGCGAAAGTTGAAGAGCCTGTAAAAGCTGAAGAACCAGTAAAAACTGAAGAGCCAGTGAAAGCTGAAGAACCAGTAAAAGCTGAAGAACCAGTGCAAACTGAAGAACCAGTGCAAGCTGAAGAACCAATGCAAACTGAAGAGCCAGTGAAAGCTGAAGAACCAGTGAAAACTGAAGAACCAGTGAAAACTAAAGAACCAGTGAAAACTGAAGAACCAGTAAAAGCTGAAGAATCAGTACCAGCGGAAGAAGTTGCTGTTGAAGCTGAAACAGCACCGGTTAGCGCTACTGAAACACCTGTAGAAGCGAAAGAAGCACCTGTGGTTGAAAATAAACCTAAGGCAGTTTCGCAAACGAGTTCAGCTAATGTAAACGCTAAAACTGTGATTACAGCAGGACATGCAAGTGCGCCAATGGCACAGCCTACGCCTGTAGCCGATAGCGAAACCAAGCATACATCGGTTGCAATGGCACATGACAAACGTGAGTTAATCCCTGACAGCGGCCTTCGCCCTGGCTCGATAAAACCTGCCGGTCGTGCAAGCTCAGCAATGACTAAAACGCTGAGTGCTGAATAAGCACTGAGTTTAGCTCAAAGCATAAAAAAGCCGCGTTAATTGATTTTAACGCGGTTTTTTATTGTCTGGCATTTATGTAACTGGCAACGGGGTTCGGGCTGCGAGGATCGGGTAAGGAGTAAAGACTGAAGGTTAAAGGTTAAAGGTTAAAGGTTAAAGGTTAAAGGTTAAAGGTTAAAGGTTAAAACATTCGAAGCTTCGCTTCACACGAGATCAAGCTCTAAGTCTACCAGTTATCTGCTAATACCTGTTTTATCTTCTCATTTACTCCTCATTCTGTTCTCTCAGTGCAATTAGATCTTTAAGAAAATTATTCACAAAGAGGGCTAAGAGACGCTGCGCTTTTAGAGGGTAAAGTTACAATCGAAGGTTAACGGGCTGTGGGGTTAGGGTTACGAGCCTGAGCCTAAAACCCGTAGCTCGCAGCCCGCCGTGAGTTTAATCTTGCTCTTGTTCCATGAAACGTTGTAGTTGGTCTTTAAGGTTTGGCGGAATGCCCTTGATCACTAAGGTATCAGTGGCTTCATTATAAGTCACACGCTCACCTAAATGCTTACGCTCAAAGCTAATGCTCACACCGCCACCTAAGCCTGAAAACTTCACCATACTCGTTACTGTTTTCTTATCGACTGGGAATGACTCTTCTAGGTCATAGCTTTGCTCTTTACAAAAGCTCTCAAACGGGTTGTCGTCGCCTTTAGTCAGCGTTGCTGAAAGTTCACTTACATTAGCCTCTTCTCCAGTAGTGACACAGTCGTTACAATAATCGAATACTTGCTTACGTAACTCGTCTTTTTCAGACTTATCAAACTCTTGCTCTGATAAGTAGTCTTCTACCGCATTGAGCATCACTTGACTTTGCTGCTTAGGATCAATGCCCTCTTCACAACCTAAGAAATCTAAAAAGAAGTCAGCCACTTTTCGCCCTGCACGACCTTTAATAAACGAAATATAACGATTGTCGTCTGCTTGGGTATCCCATGCGGTTAAATCAATGCGAGCAGCCAATTGCATACGCGAAATATCTAAATGACGCGATGCGGCTAAATCAAGCTCAGAGGTCATTGAGTAATGCTCTTTGATATTGATCATGGCAATCAACATATAATCAGTCGCCACGTACTGATAGTGACAAAATACTAAATAGCCCGTTTCGTTAAACGCATATTTATCTAACTCTTCTTTTAATACCGTTGATGCTTGCTCGGTCATATGCCAAAAGCCAAGCTCATTATTGCGATAGCTTTGCATGGTAGAGGCTACAATACTGTTTTTTTCGCCACTAAAAGCACAAAACCCTTTGCCTGGCTTGCCATTGTAGGCATGGTGTAATTGCTCAATGAATACAGCCACTTTATCGTTGATAGTCATTTCGTCGTTACGAAGGTGAATTTGAGTGTCGTCGTCTTTTTTGTCTACATAGTGAACGACTAATTTTTTAACATCTATTGCCATCTTTGTTTTTCACGCCTCTGGTGTTAAAATACGGGAATATAACTCTTTTTATTGAACCAACTGATGCCAATCTTATCAAAATACTCTAATGAAGAAGTAGAACAAATCGTCGATCAGCTTATTGATGTTTTATCAAAACATAATGCGCCGGTTGATTTAAGTCTTATGTGTTTAGGAAATTCTATCACGCATATCTTAAAAGAGCATGTACCAACAGGGAAAAGACAAGCCGTTACCGAGAACTTTGCAAAAGCACTCGCGCAGTCGGTTAAGTAAACTCTATGAATTTATCGCAGCACAACCAGTTTTCATCGAAAGCGAGTCAATTATTAAGTTGGGGTCATTGGTTTACATTTGCCAATATTGGCTTAGCGCTTTTAATTAGCTTAAGCTATTTATTTGCCGATTCGCCACCGACCACTTATATGGGTATAACCTATATGATGGTTACTTGGCTAAGCCACACTAGCTTTATTGCATTTTTAGCGTTTGTGCTGACGGTTTTCCCTTTGAGTTTAGTATTCCCCTACCCACGGCATATACGCGGTATGGCAGCAGTGATTGCAACTGTCGGGGCCTCTATCCTTACTTTAGACGCTTACGTCTACTTTAACTTAGGTTATCACTTAAATGCCTCTGCACTGCCTGAAATTATTTCACTGTTGTGGCATCGTGTAACAAACTCACCCGCACTTACCACCTTGCTTGCAGGCAGCATAGTGTTAGCAATATTAGCGTTTCAATTGACTGTTAGTAATTTTACTTGGCATCATTTAGGGCGTTTAAAACAGTTTAAATTTGCCCGTTATGCCGGTTCATTTTTAGTGATTTGTTTTGCGCTAAGCCACAGCATTCATATTTGGGCTGATGCAAATTTAAAATTTGATATCACTAAACAAGATAATGTACTACCACTTTCGTACCCGACTACGGCAAAAAGCTTACTCGCTAAAAACGATTTGCTGGATGTTGAAAGCTACGAGCAAGCGCACAACGTTAAAATTAATAACCAAGGTATTAATTATCAAGCACCTGCTCCATTAGAAAAATGTGAAGATTACAGCGCAGCAAAAGTTGATATATTGGTGTTTGATAATGACGAGCAGCTAGCAAAATTTGTTGCCAGCCAACAAAGTATTTATAAAAACACGCAATTTTTACAACCCACCGATCATAGTGATATGTTATTTGGGCTTGTGTACGGCTTGCCAGCATTTTACAAAACGAACATTATTGAGCAGCAAACTTTACCCGTTTGGCAAAGCCAACGCCGTAGTGTGGAAGTGGCCGGTATTGATGAGCTGAGCTTTATTAACGAGCAAGCACACAAAGACAGTGCAATAAGAATTGTCAAAGGGGCTGAAAACGCCACTGTACGTGATGACGCTACTGAATTTTTTGCTTTTAGTATCTCGCAAAATAGCAATGAAATTGTAACCACGTCAACATTGTATAGCTCCGATAAATTTATTTCTAAGGTGAACGGTTTGATTCAGCCTAGCGATATTATCGCTACGAGCCTTGGCCAATACTTAAACTGTAATGCGATTGCGCAGCAAACTATGCTGGGCGAAAACTTGTACAGTAAAAGTAATAATATTGGGGTTAATTACTCGCAAGGCGTGGTGATTGCTTATAAAAAAGATAGAATCACGCTTATTGATCGTGATGGAAATTTTAGAAATATCTCTGCCGCTGAAGGGTTTTCAATTGAACAAGGGCTTGATATTCCATTCTTAGTGCATGGTATTAAAAAGCTTAAAACATTCAGCCAATAGCTAGGGTCTGTTGACCTTTGCGGATTAAAATTTGTTCAAACTAGGGGCGGTTTAATCGCGGCGCGAGGTTTGTAACCTAGTGGGCTCGATAACTGCTCCTGCGTTATTCTACTGGCTTACATCCATGTAAGAATAAGTAAAAACCGAGCAAAGCTTCCGCGTCCTGCTCACGCCCCCTACCTACATCCATGTAGGCAACAAAGAGTAAATCGCCCCTAGGCAGAACCCAAAGGGCAGCGCCTGTTTGGCATTGATACTGCGTTATCGCCTATTTATGGGGAATAAATTTATTCAACTTGCTATCCCAGCCACCTAGGTTATAGTTTTTAGCATCGATAGTTTTTTAAGCTCAGCAGCGCATGTTAAGGATAACTGTTATGTGTAAAATTATTAACCTGATCGTTACCGCCTGTCTTTTTTGTTTAAGTACATATACTTCAGCGCAAGCCACTTACTTCAAGTGCGTCACTCCCAAAGGCACCACTTTCTCTCAGTTTCCCTGTAGTGATAATGCTACCTCTCACACAATAACCGCCACTGAGCCTAAGCAAACGGGTAAAGAAATAAACTATACCAAACAGTTAAATGAGCTGGAGCGAGATACGGTTATTTCCAACCTAGAAGCAGAGCTGCGCAGCAATCAGCATAAGTTAGCAATACTTTTACGAGAAAAAGACAGGGCTGATTTTAAACAACAGCAGCGTTTAAATCATATATTGAGCGCAGATGATAAAAAGCGTATTAGCAAAGATATTAGAAACACACAGAAAAAATTAGATAAGCAATATAAAAAAGATAAAGCATTGATTGAAAAGCGTATTAAAAAGTTACAAAAAAAGATTGATGCCTATCAACCTTAATCAGACTAACTTCAATAAATATCATCTTAATTAGCTTGGTTTTAAATATAAAATAACATACCCTTAACATCTATAGAGCATAAACTCTATTGTGTGTTTAGTGGTGTAATTTCCTTTGACCACCTTTTTCGGATTTAATACTAATTGCATTAAATTAGTGATCTATTATAGCGACAAAGAAATAAGTCGATAACAAGGCGAAAATTATGATACATAGTTGTTCTATATAAATAATTTTTAACGCAGCTAGCGGATTATTTAATACGCTAGAATGATCATGTTTTTAATAAAATTGGTATAACCACCGGCATTATCCTAAACACCTAAAGGCGTCTATTAAGGAGTACTGATGCAACCACGCCAAATTGCTGAATTAATTTTAACCGGTTTTAAAAAGCATTATTTGCTGTTTCAAAGAACAACAGCCAAGGCTCCCTACGCTTTTGCTAAAAGAGACTGGCAAGCTATTAATGATATAAGTCGCCTGCGTATAAGCTATTACGATGATCGGGTAAACGAAACAACAAAAACACTACGAGAACGCCAGCAAACAGACGCGCTAAACGAGAGCTTATGGCTTGAAGTGAAAAAGCTTTACCAACACTTTTTATGTTTTCATCCGCAAGCAGAACTTGCTGAAACATTTTATAATTCAGTATTCTGCCGCCTGTACCACCGCCGCTATTTTCACAATGACTTTATTTTTGTAGAAGCCACGCTCAAAGATGCGCCTTCTGTGCCCGTTGAGGCTGAATACCGTAGTTATTTTCCTGTTGTAGATGGTTTAAAGCCCACCATTAAGCGCATTATTAATCACTTTGATTTTAAGGCCGATTTTGTCAATCTAGAACGCGATATTCGTTTATTAGTTAAAGCCTTTTATAAACAAGCACCCGATACACACCACCAGCATTGGCAAATGCGTTTTGATATATTACATACCCCGTTTTATCGTAATAAAGCCGCTTACATTGTGGGGCGCGTTGTATCGCAAAGTGGCGTTCAGCCTTTTATTATTGCGGTGTTACACCATGAAGATAAAGGCCTCTATTTAGATGCCTTACTTACAAAGTCGTCACAAATGCGCGTTATTTTTGGCTTTGCGCGTGCCTATTTTATGGTAGAAACTCATGCTCCTTCAGCGTTAGTACGGTTTTTAAATCAACTTATGCCTAATAAAACCCTCGCCGAGCTTTACAACGCCATAGGCTTTCATAAACAAGGTAAAACCGAGTTTTATCGCGAGTTTTTGAATCATTTAACCCATTCTAATGATGAATTTACCATTGCTCCCGGTACACCGGGTATGGTGATGATGGTATTTACCCTACCCTCGTTTGGTTATGTATTTAAAGTTATTAAAGATAAATTTGGCGAAAGTAAGCCGTTTGGTCGCGATACGGTATTAAAACGCTATCAACTGGTTAAAAGTCATGACCGTGTTGGCCGAATGGCTGACACCATAGAGTATTCAAACGTCGTATTTCCTTTGGCACGATTTGATAGTAACTTGTTAGCACAGTTGCACAAAACCATTGGCTCATCGATGGTGATTGAGGGTGACTGGTTAATCATAAAACATTTATACATTGAACGGCGAATGACACCGCTTAATTTGTTTTTAGAAAATGCAGACGAAAAAAGTGCCGCCGATGCCATTGAAGAGTATGGCCAGGCGCTTAAAGAAATGATTGCCGTGAATATTTTTCCTGGCGATATGCTGTTAAAGAACTTTGGTGTAAGTAAGCACAAACGTATTATTTTTTATGATTACGATGAAGTGCAATATTTAACAGACATGAACTTTAGAGCGCTACCCAAAGCAAAAAGTTATGATGATTATTTGATGGATGAACAAAGTTACTCGGTTGCTCCGCAAGATGTATTTCCAGAGCAATTATGTACCTTTGTAATGCCTAACCCAACATATAAACAATTTTTAACCAGTACGCACCCAGAACTACTTGATGTGAGCTTTTGGAAACAAGCACAACAAAATATAAAAAATGGAAAGGTGAGTCATATTTATCCCTATCCTACAGCACAGCGTTTTATCCATTACTGGTAAACGTTAAGGACACACAATGAATATAAGTAAAATAGATTTAAATTTACTGGTTTATCTCGATACGTTACTGCGCGAATGTAACGTTACTCGTGCTGCTAACCAGCTTAGTATTACTCAACCGGCAATGAGTAATGGACTTAAACGCCTACGTAACCTTTTTAACGATCCTATTTTAGTGCGTACCAGCGATGGTATGGTGCCGACCGAGCGCGCTATTGAGTTACAGCCTGTTATTCGCGGTATTTTGATGACGCTTGAAGAAACGCTAGCACCTAATCGCGAATTTGAAGCTAAACAAAGTAAACGCGTGTTTAGAATTATGGCCAGTGACTATGCAGCCAGTACCATGGCACCGCGTTTATTAGGGAAATTACATGAAGAAGCCCCAGACACCACATTAGATATTTTAACGCCCAGCGATGTAACTTTTCATGATGTAGAAAACGGTAAAGTAGACATGGCAATTAACCGCTTTGAGAACTTACCGCAATCGTTTCATCATAAGCGAATTTGGAAAGATAGCTTTTGCTGTTTAGTAAGATCCGACAACCCTATTATTGAAAACTTTAGCCTAGATAGCTATTTAAAAGCCCGCCATATTTGGGTAAGTAAAACAGGCTTTGGTGTTGGGGTTGGCATGGATCCAAAAGATGTGCAAAAGCTGGGTTGGGTTGACGAAGCGCTCGCACATTTTGGGAAGCATCGAAATATTGCCACGTTTACTCGTAACTACCATGTTGCGATTCATTTAGCGAAAGAAAAAAACCTCGTGGCGACTTTACCTTCAAAAGCGGCCAATATTTATGTAGACGATCCGGGGCTTAAAATACTTGAACCACCCTTTCCAATTCCACCATTTGAACTTGATATGATATGGAGCCCTTTGTTACACAGAGATGCTAGCCATATTTGGTTACGTCAAAAAGTAGCCGAAGTAGCTGAAGAGCTTAAATAACCTTCTTACATGCTTTTATGTAAATTTTGCTTGCTAGCAGCATGTTAGCAAGCTTGCCTAGACCTCCCCATAATGATAAAACCATGAAAAACAATTAGTTAAAAAATAAAACCGCGTTGGAATGCCGCTTGCTTAGTTATCTATGTATTTTAAATTAACAGAGGTCATTATTATGAGCACCCATCAAGGACTTGAGATAAATCATATCACCGACATTATCCAAGTAATGAATAGCGGTATCGACTTTTACGAAAAAGCACAAGATAAAGTACAAGATCCTAGCGTAAGTGCATTATTTCAGCGCATGATCGACGCCCGCAAAGTAAGTGTTGAAAGCTTACAACCCTATGCAATTAATCAACAAGGCGCACGTGAAGATGGCTCTTCGTTCGCGGTAGAAGCACGCAGAGCATTTACCGCTTTGCTCAGTACATTCACTAGCGATAACGACCAAACCTACATTAAAGAGCTTGAAGAAGTAGAAGATAAAACCTTAGAAGAAATCAAAACAGCGTTAAAAAAGCCTCAATCACATGATTGTGAAGCGGCGCTGTCAAAGGTATTGCTTACCATGCAAAGCTGTCATGCTGAAATGAGTAAAATGCAAAAACATTAAGTTTAAAAACGATAAAAGGGCCTTTCGGCCCTTTGGTTGTTAAATAACAATAGGAGAGTTATTAGGGTCTGTTGACCTTTTAAGGTTGAATTTGCAGCAGTCTGTTTGGTATTTAGGCAAGACAGAGCCTATGTGGTGTGGTTATTCCCCATAAATAGGCGATAACGCAGCATCAATACCAAACAGGCGCTGCCCGAAGGGTTCTGCCTAGGGGCGATTTACCCTTTGTTGCCTACATGGATGTAGGTAAGGGGCGTGAGCAGGACGCGGAAGCTTTG
>NZ_JASDDE010000023.1:0-59711 GCF_030407565.1 Pseudoalteromonas sp. APC 3694 | reverse complement strand
TAAAAAATTCTCATTTAGAACAACTAAATAGCGAATTTTTTGCCTAGCTATCAACCCGTTTTTCCTGCCTCAAAATAGACCGCTTAATTAAGCGAATTGGTATAAGTCTGGATGATGAAGTGAAAAGTAAAGTTTAAAAACCGACTATGCTTGTGCGTAGTTTGATTTATTACCTAACCAGCGGTGAATAAGAGGGTCTATATGCTGAGGGTATTGCTTAAGCATTTGTTGTGCGATGGGCCTTACTTGATTGAGTGTTTGTTTATCGCGTGTTAAATCAGCGATTTTGAATTCGGCTAAACCGGTTTGTTTAGTTCCAAGTACTTCACCTGGGCCGCGTATTTCTAAATCACGCTCTGCTATAACAAAGCCATCGTTACTATCGCGCAGTACTCCTAATCGCTTCTGTGCAGTCTGAGAAAGTGGTGCATGGTATAAAAGAACGCAATGCGATGCGGTTGCCCCACGTCCTACACGGCCTCGTAATTGGTGAAGCTGTGCTAAACCTAAGCGCTCTGGGTTTTCAATAATAATTAGGCTCGCATTGGGGACATCAACACCGACCTCGATTACGGTTGTTGCGACAAGTACATGAATGTTCCCCGTTTTAAACTCACTCATAATGGCTTGCTTTTCAGTGGCTTTCATTCTCCCATGGACTAAACCAATATTAAGTTCATGTAAGGCTTCTTTTAATTGTAAAGCACTGTCTTCAGCTGCTTGGCATTGTAATACTTCAGACTCGTCTATAAGAGTACATACCCAGTAAACTTGTCGACCTTGTTCATTACAGGCAAGTTTCACTCGACTAATGATGTCATCTCTGCGGGTATCAGGGATGGCAACAGTGGTAATTGGTGTTCTTCCTGGTGGTAATTCGTCGATCACTGAGGTTTCTAAATCGGCA
Source organism: Pseudoalteromonas sp. APC 3694 (assembly GCF_030407565.1). Taxonomy (NCBI): domain Bacteria; kingdom Pseudomonadati; phylum Pseudomonadota; class Gammaproteobacteria; order Alteromonadales; family Pseudoalteromonadaceae; genus Pseudoalteromonas; species Pseudoalteromonas sp. APC 3694. Next base: position 58,804 of record NZ_JASDDE010000023.1, on the reverse strand, counting down.
TAAGCAGTCATCGCGAGCGTACGTGGTATAGGTGTTGCTGTCATTACTAGTTGATGTGGATAACAATCACCAAAGCGCCCTTTTTCACGCAGTGATAAACGTTGATGAACCCCAAAGCGATGTTGCTCATCAATAATGATAAGTACGAGATTGTTAAATTTTACTTCATCTTGAAATAAAGCATGGGTACCCACAATCATCTGCGCTTCACCAGAGGCGATCATTGCAAGTGTATTAATGCGCTCTTTTCCTTTAGTTTTACCGCCTAACCAAGTAACGGTTATTCCAAGACTTTCAAACCAGCTAGAAAAGTTGATTCCATGTTGCTCTGATAAAATTTCAGTCGGCGCCATTAATGCAACTTGATAGCCTTGTGCTATCGCAGTTAAGGCGCTCAGGGCTGCGACTAGTGTTTTACCCGAGCCAACATCACCTTGAACTAATCGCATCATAGGGTACGCATTTTGTAAATCTGCTTTAATTTCTGATACCACACGACTTTGTGCGTTGGTTGGCGCAAAGGGTAATTGCGCCAAAAACTGTCCCTCTAATGAATTAGTAGGCTCAAGTACAACGGCTTTAACTTGCTGTCCCTGTTCTCTTACTTTTAATAAACTGAGATTTTGAGCCAACAACTCTTCAAAAACGAGCCGTTGTTGTGCTGGGTGAGTCCCATGTTCAAGTGCAATGATATCAACGTCATTGGGGGGGCGGTGTAGTAATAATAATGCATCGCTTAACCCAAGTTGCGATGGTTGCCATTGTTGAGGTAGTAGCTCTTCTACTGCGTATTTTTGAAGCAATTCTATTGCCTGTTCACTCAACGCCCTGATAGAGAGTTGCTTTAACCCCTCGGTTGTTGAATAGACTGGCGTAAGTGTTGATGATGTAGGTTGTTGCTCAAAAGTGTCGCTAATACTGTATTCTGGGTGGTTCATTTCAAAGCCAACACGTCCGCGACGTATTTCGCCAAAACAGCGAATTATTTTACCCGCGCTAAATGCGTTTTTTTGTGCTGCGGTAAAATTAAAAAATCGTAGAGTTAACCTACCTGTCCCATCATTTATTTGGCAAACCAGCATACGCCTCTTACCAAAGGTAATTTGGCTTGTTTCAATGGTTGCTTGAACCGTTACATGGCTATGTGCGGTGAGCTCACTAATAGCATAAATACGCGTTCTGTCTTCATACCTTAGCGGTAAATGAAAAAGCATATCTTGTACTGTGGTGATGCCTAGCTTTAAAAGTCGTTCGGCCATTTTAGGGCCTACGCCTTTAAGTTCTGTGATTGGGTATTGGCTTAAGCTAGGTTTAGACAAAGTAGGCTCAATTATTGTTATTTAGTGAGTTAAGTGTACTTATACACTGTATATGCATCAAGTATGTTTTAATGCCTGCCAAAATTGTTCATCCGCAACGATTTCGCCATGCTCATCAAGTGCGGGATAAGGTAAGTTTTTTTGCTTACACTGCCTTGCAATAATTGGGTGGCAGCCTTCAAAATACATTGGATGCTTTATTTCTTCACTCAGCATATTTCTATTATATAACCCAGCTAACTCACGTTGACGTTGTGCTTCGAATAAGATTAATGCTGCTGCAACGGATACATTTAACGATTGCACCATGCCTTGCATTGGAATAATAATGTTTTGATCTGCATATTCGAGCGCTTTTTCTGAGATCCCCGTTTTTTCTTGGCCGACAATAATTGCAGTGGGTTTAGTGTAATCAATTTCTCTAAAATCGACGGCATCTTCACTTAAATGAGTTGCCAAAATTTGTACATCGGGGTTATGAGCACGGATACTGGCTGCGGCATCATCTATATTTCTGTGAAGGTGTGTGTCTAACCAGTTCTTACTGCCACCTGAGGTATTATTGGTTAGCCACTTTTGCTTTTCTGGCCAGACTGCATGCACATGATGGCAACCAACAGCATCGGCCGTTCTGACTATGGCAGATAAGTTATGGTGTTTATGTACGTCTTCTAAACACACGGTAAGATCGGTTTGACGACGTGAAAGTACACTTTCAATTCTTTGATAACGAGTTTGCTGCATGGGAGTCCTCTTTTTCGGCAAATTATACGAGATTTTTCACCTTAAGGCACCACTGTTCGGCTAATCGGGTTTTGTAATGAGATAAGGGTTTCGGTTGACTGAATAGCTTCTATTGCTTGTATTTTATTGATCAACACATCTTGTAGATGATCGATCGAGCGAGTCATTACTTTAATAAAAATACTGTAATTACCGGTGGTGTAATATGCTTCAACAACCTCTTCTAATGATTCAAGCTTAATCAGAGTTTGTGGGTAGTCTCTGGCATTATTTAAATTAATGCCGATAAAACAACATACATCGTAGCCAAGCTGTTTGGTATTAATGGTTAATTGGGTACCTGTAATGATCCCCGCTTGTTTCATTTTTTCAATTCGCACATGAATTGTTCCTGCACTGACACCGAAACGCTTTGCTAATTCAGCATAGGGTGTACGTGCATTATCCATTAATGCATGCAGAATCTGTTTGTCTAGATTATCGATTTGATAATTTTCCATAGGTTTAGTTGCTTTGTATTGTTGTATTTAATGTTTTTATACCATTTTTTTAATGATTTTAATATCGTAAAGCTATTTTTGTTATGGGTTATTGAATTAAACCGTTTAATTGTTACGATAACCATATTGAAGCGCTACTAAGCGCTGAGTCGCCAATACAATAACTGGGAATGAGGCCAATTATTATGAGTTCACACTATGTGCAGCAGCAGCAGCAAATAAGTAAAGTTAAACAGTTTTTTTCACAGCAATTAGAGCAAAAATTAGGCTTAATTGAGGTGCAGGCACCTATTTTAGCTAAGGTAGGTGACGGTACTCAGGATAACTTAAGTGGACACGAGAACGCTGTTGCGGTGAATGTTAAAGCCATTACAGATAGCCGTTACGAAGTTGTGCATTCGTTAGCAAAGTGGAAACGAAAAACCTTGGGTGAGTATGGTTTCTCTAAAGGTGAAGGAATTTACACACAAATGAAAGCGTTGCGACCTGATGAAGATTCACTAAGCCCAATCCATTCTGTGTATGTTGATCAGTGGGACTGGGAACAAGTTATTTGTGAAAGTACGCAGCGTTGTTTATCTACTTTGAAGCAAACGGTTGAAACTATTTACCAAGGTATTAAAGCCACTGAGAAATATGTTAGTGACAGCTTTGGTTTAACACCATTTTTACCTACAGAGATTACTTTTGTACATAGTGAAGCATTACGTAAAATGTACCCAGATTTCACAGCCAAGCAGCGTGAAAAGGCGATTACTCAAGAATATGGCGCTGTATTTTTAATTGGTATTGGGGGAGCATTGAGTGATGGCAAAATTCATGATGTGAGAGCGCCAGATTACGACGATTGGTCAACCCCGACATGCGAGCAGTACATGGGATTAAATGGTGATATTTTAGTATGGAACCCAGTGCTTGAAGACGCTTTCGAAATCTCATCGATGGGAATTCGTGTAAGCCCTGAAGTATTGCAAACTCAATTAAGTATTACGGGAGATGAAGACCGTTTAGAGTTTGACTGGCATAAGGCATTACTAGAAAGTAAGCTTCCACAGACAATTGGCGGTGGTATTGGTCAATCTCGTTTAGCGATGCTGTTATTACAAAAACAACATATAGGGCAAGTGCAGGTAGGTGTGTGGCCAGCGCAAACCTATACAAGTGTAGACGGTTTACTATAAAAAGTTGGGGCTGTTACTAACAGCCCCTTATTATTAAGTTTTAAATTCAATTTCTATTTTGTTATTTTCTAACTTAACACTACTCGGTGGGAAGTTACGGGTCGTTTTAAGCAGTTTATTGAAGATATGGATCTCTACACCCGAATGTAAAACGCCATTCACAGTTAACATGGCTTCATCGAGTAACGTATTCAGTTTTTGCTCTAAACCTGCTACTTGCTTTTCTAATTGTGCTGCTTGCTGACTAAGGTGTAGCTGCGTGGTGCCAATTTTATTTATGAGTTCATTTTTTTTATCTGCATCTTTAATTAAATCTGCTTTTTCTAAAGCCGCTTGTAAACTATCAACTTGTTCATTTGTTGCTGTTAGTTCACTAAAAGATTTATCAATCTCTTTAGTCATTTCATTGGCTGAAGCCGCTAAATTAATTACCATTTTAGCGCCAGATTCATTACCTATCTCGCCGGCAATCAGTTTAGTGGCATCTAGAATTTCACCCCCAAATAGCTTTCCTTTAGACAACTCGGATTGACCAATTTGTATTGTACTCTTTGCTTTCATTGAGCTGTGGCTAGCTTGACGGTCAAGCAGAATGTTTTTAGCTTCAATGTAACAATATTGAGAGTGTGAGGCATGGAAATCGCCTGCGCATATTATTTTACAAGACAGTGATTTATCTTCAGGCTTTTGATGGCCAATTACCCCTTGTTTTACAGTTATATCGCCTCCTGCGGTTAATTCGCCAGATTCAACCGTACCAAAAACGGTAATGTCGCCCGTTGCATTAATACGCATACCTGGCTCTACATTTTTACTCACTATCACACTGCCTTCAAAGTCGATATGCCCTGTTTTTACCGACACATCGTTGACAGTAAAAATATCGTCAACACGCATGCCATTATTTATTTCAACCGGCACGCCAGCAATCGTAGAGAGTAATTCCATCGGATTATTTTTTGAGATTTCAGTGCCCTCACCTGCAATTAGAGTATGAACCTGTCCGGGTTTTGCAGGTAATACATCGCCTAACACGGTAAACCCTTCTTGGCCTGGTGTAGCGGGTTGTTGCTGTATTAGTAACTCACCTGGTTTTACACTTGCTAACTTACCAAAGTCGCGCATATCTACACTGCCATCTTCTTTTAATTTAGGGGCTTTGAGACGATCTTTAAGTGTTTGAACCATTGCGTTAAATTTAGTTGGTTTACCGTCTATAGGTAAGCGCCCTTTGGCGAGTGGACCACTGACTATGGAGCCAGATGGGAGTTCAGATTGCTTTTGTAAAAGTTGCTCTAAAAATGCTTGCTTATAACCTCTCGCAACGTGCGCTTTAACTAATTCTTTTTTAGCTTCATCAAAACTCAGTGTTGCTCCCCCTTTAGCAAGAGTGAGCGTGCCTGTGGCTAGCATTTTATCATCACTTATCTTCACGCTTAAGGTGGCATCATGACTTGTTGCAACAACTAATATACGTTCAGGTGTTGCACTGCTGAAATAGTTATTTATGGCGTCATGATTGATTTCACACTCGCTGTAAGGCGATTGTTCAATTGCTTCAATGATAAAAGCAGCACTGGCGGGTGCAGATTTACTCGTATCGAGCAATACATTGCCATTTTTAGCAAGCTTAAACACAAGTTATCCTTTTCTACTACTAAAGTAAGGTTTAATAAAATAACGTGATTATAGAGTGCTAGAATTTTAGTTTTGAGTCAAGAATTCATCAAAGTGTAGTTACAGATTGGAATAAAAGCTATGAGCGGCGCTCATAGCTTATAGAGGTTAGTTTGTTGAAGGAAGTTCCATAATGCCGTCTATTTCTACTTGTACACCTTTAGGTAGTGCACGAACGCCAATAGCAGCGCGAGCAGGATAAGGCTGTTTAAAATATTGGCTCATTACTTCGTTAACAATGGCAAAATTTGAAAGATCAGTAAGGTAAATATTTACTTTTACTAAATCTTGAATGGTGCCGCCAGCTTCTTCACAAACAGCACAAATATTTTTAAATACTTGGTGTGTTTGCTCGCTAAAGTCTTCAGATATAACGTCCATTGTTTCAGGGACAAGTGGAATTTGCCCAGATAAATAAACCGCTGTGCCCACTTTTACTGCTTGGCTGTATGTGCCAATCGCTGCAGGTGCTTTATCCGTTGATATAAATGCTTTATTCATGATGTTCCTATTTTATTTTTTACGATAGACTTTTTGTACATCCGGCATCACACGTATACGACGCATGATATTAGCGACATGGATACGGTTTTTAACTGTGATCCCTAAGTCTATCACGTATAAATTACTTTCTTTTTCATCGGTAGCTATTTCTACAATATTGGCCTGTGTAGTGGCGACCACATTGGTTAATTTAGCTAGCGCACCTTGGTGGTTAATAATTTCTACTCGTAAAGCCGCAATGTATTCTTTTTCTGGATTATCATCCCATTTTACGACTAGGTATTTTGAACGATCATTTTCCCAGCCACGAATGTTCTTACACTCTTGGCGATGAACCGTTAAACCTTTACCCTGGCTGACATGAGCTGTAATAGCGTCTCCAGGCACTGGACGACAACATTTAGAATAATTAACTAACATGCCTTCTGTACCAATAATGGTTGCTTTTGCACGTTTAGCAATATCGTTTAAGTCATCGTTATCGTTTTGTAATAAGCGTTTGGCAATCAGCATGCTCATTAAATTACCTGAGCCAATTTCTACCAGTAGCTCTAAGGTTGAAGAGAGTTCATGCTCCTCAAGCACTCGCGTAATATTTTCAGCTGGCAGGTTATCAAACTTGTTTTCACCTAGGGCTGAATCAAGTAAGCGACGACCTAATAATAATGCTTCTTCATGCTGTTGGCTTTTAAGGTAGTTACGTACGCCCAGTCGCGCTTTACCAGTAACAATAAAGTTAAGCCATGTTGCGTTAGGATGAGCGCCTGAGCTAGTAATAATTTCTATTGTTTGCCCAGTATCAATGGCTTTACTTAAAGGATAAGGTTTACGATTAACGCGTGCGCCTACACAAGTATTACCAACATCAGTATGAACGGCATAAGCAAAATCGACCGCAGTCGCGCCCATTGGCAGTTCAACGATGCGACCATCTGGGGTAAAGACATAAATTTCTTCAGGGAAGAGTTCGGTTTTAACGTTTTCAACAAACTCAAATGATGATCCCGCACTTTGTTGTAACTCTAGTAAGCTTTGCATCCATTGGCGAGCACGCTGCTGCGCAGTGTGACCCGCATTGTCGCCAGACTTTTTATACATCCAGTGAGCCGCGACTCCTTTGTCTGCCATGTGATCCATATCGTGAGTACGGATTTGAATTTCAACAGGAATACCATGCGGGCCAACCAAAGAAGTATGAAGTGATTGATAGCCATTAGTTTTTGGCACGGCAATATAGTCTTTAAAGCGGGTTTCAATTGGCTTATATAAGTTATGAGCAACGCCGAGTACGCGATAACAGGTGTCCATAGAATCTACCGCAATACGAAAAGCGTAAATATCCATGACTTCGTTAAATAGTAACTCTTTGTTGAGCATTTTTTTATAAATACTGTATAGATGCTTTTCACGGCCTGATACGGTGGCCTTTATGCCAGACTCCTCAAGGCGTGCTTCAATTTCTGTTTGAATATTTGAAATAACTTCTTTGCGATTTCCACGCGCTTTAGCCACTTCAGATTTAAGTGCACGATGACGCATTGGATACAGCGCTTGAAAACCTAAGTCTTCTAGCTCATTTTTTATATCGTGAATACCTAAACGATTAGCAATCGGCGCATAAATTTCTAGAGTTTCGCGAGCAATACGGCGACGTTTATCAGTGCGAAGTGCGCCTAATGTTCGCATGTTATGCGTTCTATCAGCCAACTTGATTAAAATAACCCGAATATCTTGGGTCATTGCCATAATCATTTTTCGATAGTTTTCAGCTTGAAACTCTTTTTTATCTTTAAAGCTTAACTTATCAAGCTTGCTCACACCTTCAACGAGTTCAGCCACCGTTTCACCAAATATTTCAGCTAAATCCTGTTGGCTAAAATCAGTATCTTCAATCACATCGTGCATCAATGCTGCCATGAGCGTTTCATGGTCAAGGTGCATGCTAGCTAATATTTGAGTGACTTCAACGGGGTGAGTAATATAAGGTTCGCCACTTGAGCGAGTTTGACCTTCATGGGCCTCTCGGGCTACCACATAAGCTTTTTGAACTAGCTCAACATCGTCTGCTGGCAAGTATTTTGAGATTTTCTTTTTAAGACCTTCAAAAAGATACATTCACACTCCAATGTTCTCGTGAAGCAAATAAGTTAGGATAAGTTACGAATATACGATGAAAACAAAGGATTGCCAACGGCTATAGTTGAAATACTATGCCGTTAGCTAAATCAAACCGGGCGGTTGATTATTGGTTGCCACCAACAATGGCAGCAACAGCAGCTAGTTCTGCCGCTTCTTGGTGTTGTTGTTCTTCACGGTCAATAACATCCATTGAAGAATTATCAACTAAACCAAGTTCGATTTCACGTAAAGCAACAACTGTTGGCTTATCGTTCTCAGGATCTACCAGTGGATCTTTACCACCAACAGCAATTTGGCGGGCACGACGGGCCGCAACTAAAATTAAGTCAAAACGATTACCAATTGCATCTACTGCATCTTCAACTGTTACGCGAGCCATCTTAGCACTCCAAAATAATTTAAAAGCAAAGGCGTAGTTTACTGCACGCAGCAAGTTTCGCCAATAGCCAGTGGTTAATTTTTATCTATTTTAAGGCATGAACCGAAAATTAATCATAATTTAGATTATTTAAGTAGCTCATTAATTAAAGTTTGATGACGCGTGGTTTGCGCTTTTAGCGTTAATCGCTGTGCAATAACAACACTTTCTATCTCACTTAAAGCAGTATCAAAATCATCATTCACAACAACAAAGTCATACTCATCGTAATGAGAAGTTTCTGATTGAGCTTGTGCCATACGCCCGGCAATAATTTCAGCTGAATCTTGGCCACGGTTATTTAAACGTTGCTCTAACTCTTGCTTTGACGGCGGTAAAATAAAGATAGTTTTTACGTCATCCATTATTTTTCGAACTTGGCGAGCGCCTTGCCAATCAATATCTAAAAACACATCAATGCCAGCGGCTAACTGTGATTCAATGGCTTGTTTAGAAGTACCATAATAATTATCAAATACTTGCGCCCATTCAAAAAAGTCATCTTTGGCAATTAGTGCCTTAAACTCATCAACCGATACAAAATGGTAGTGTTCTGCATCGTTTTCACCAGGGCGCGGTGCACGGGTAGTGTGCGATACCGATACTTTCATATCAGCATGCTTTTTTAGTAATGCATTTATTAAGCTCGATTTACCCGCCCCAGAAGGCGCAGATAAAATAAATAAGTTTCCGCGAGAGTGTGCCATTATTTTCTCTATCTAAAAATAAACAGGCTCGAACTATAAACAGCTCAAGCCTTCAATTATTATATTGTACTTTATTTAGCTAATTATGCTCAAGTGAGTGGTAAAGCCAAAAAAAGTTACTCAATGTTCTGGATCTGCTCATTGAGTAGCGGCCTAGACCCTTACAAAATCAACGAGTTATCGAAAAGAAACCGTTCAAAAATGCTTGGTTGCCCACCAAACTGCCCACCACTTGCCTCTGGCTTTTACTAAATCTTAGTGGTTAGCAATGGAAAAACAGTGCCGTTTTTGCGCTGCTGTTAGTACTTAAAAATAACAGTTTTGAAGGGCTTTATCGAGTAATTTTTTCAAAACCTCAACCATAAATGGATACAATAATATCCACTTTCTGTTTTATTTCGCTATAATGGATATGAATGTATCCATTTGGCCTTTGCGGATGAAATTTACCTTACTTGATGATACCGATGTAAGCCAAGCCTATGCGGCTTATTTACGTGAGTTACGGAAGCAGGCAAAGCTGTCACGAGCGGCGCTTGCTGAGCGAAGCTGTGTACCTGCGGCCACCATTAAGAAATTTGAGCTGACCGGGCAAATTTCATTTCGCCAATTGCTGTTGCTATGGCAGACCCTTGATTCGCTAGAGAGGCTCTATCAACTCACACAACCTAGCAAAGAACGGGTCACTATGCCCTCTAGTATTGATGAGGTGCTAAAAGATGAGTTTTAAACCCATTCAAAAACTCGCCGTAACTCGTACGTTAAGTTCAGGTGAGCAGATTGCAGTAGGGGTCTTGGCGCAGAATCGGCAAGGCGTTTTTTTCCAGTATGCAGACAGCTATTTGCAGCAGTTTGGCAACTTATCACCTTTTACCTTGCAAGCGAATACGCTAGTTCAAGCCGCACCTAAAGCGCCTCATGAAGGAGTACATGGCGTATTTGGAGATTGTTTACCCGATGGCTGGGGCATGCTGTTGCAAGATCGTATTTTCCGGCAAAAGGGCATCCTGCCTAATCAATTAACGGCGATGGATAGGCTGGCCTTTGTTGGTGATAAAGGCATGGGAGCATTGTCTTTTTCTCCGGTGTCTGAGTTTTCAACCACGACGAACGCTGACATTGATTTAGCAACCTTGGGCTTAGAAGCACAAACGCTGTTCGATTCTTCAATGTCAGACTATATGGATGATAATCACGATGAGTTAGATGGGCATACGCAACAGGTGTTGGCCGCATTAGTCGCCGGTGGTAGTTCGGGTGGAGCAAGGCCCAAGGCGCAGATTTATATGCCTGCAGGGGAAACTCAGCATTGTCGAACCTTTGCTCAGCCTGGAGATGAGGCCTGGCTGATTAAATTTACTTCTAAAAATCTCGCGCTCGGGCATGAAGAAGGTTTGTGCGAGGCAGTTTATTTACAAATGGCAGAACTTGCTAATTGTCAACCGCCGCAATGGCAACTCATTGAAGCACCACCTACAAGCGGTGCGTCTGCTTGGTTGGCGCTTAAGCGTTTTGATTATGTCACTGAACAGGCCGACTTAGGCAGCAATCGCAGTTCAGGTCGCCTGCATATGCACAGCGCTTGCGGGCTAATGGATGCAGACTTTCGAACGCCAAGTTTAGATTACATTGATTTAATTAAAGCCAGCCGTCAGTTGTGTAAATCGCCAGCGGCTGGACAACTGCAATTTCGCCGCGCCATTTTTAATCTGCTGTCGTCTAATCAAGACGACCACAGTAAAAACTGGGCGTTTTTGCAAGCGGATGACGGTCAATGGAATCCTGCACCTTTTTACGATGTTACCTACAGCCCGCATCCATTCAACGAACACGCCACTGCTTTCGGCGGTTATGGCAAAGCGCCATCGCTTAAGGTGATGCAAAAACTAGCGACCAGCGCTGGCTATGGGAGTTGGCATGATGCAAGGCAAGTCATTGAAGAAGTCGCAGAAGCTATCAGCCAATTTACTCATCTTGCACGGCAGCAAGGTATCAGTAAAACAACAGTGTCTGCGATTGCTAAAACATTGGATCAGCGCAAACAGGAAAATGCAGCGCTTTTTCTACAACAATAAGAAGGGACAACAATGAAGCTCGGCCGAAACGATCCTTGCCATTGTGGCAGTGGTAAAAAATTTAAACGTTGTTGTATGAGCAGCGTTTCCAAGCAACATGCCCAAGTTTTCGATGATGTTGAAACCATGCTGGCAATGAACCCAAATTTGAGTCTTGATGAACTCAATACCGCTTTGCAGCACAAAGTGCAAGAACGCAATCATCAACCTCATCCCGATTTTTGTGGCGTGACGCCAACGCAAATGGCCAATTGGCTTTATGCGCCTTTTGATCAATTACAGTGGGTGACAATCAGCACTCCCGACTCTCTTTCTGCCAGCCCTGTGATGCGTTATCTAGCGCTCATTCTTGATGATGCCATGGCGCAAGAAGGCTCCTTCAAAGCCACAACTAAAGGCAACTTACCGACTAAATTAGTCAAACAGGCCAGTGAGTTATTGCCCGAATTTGCCGTTGCTCAATTCGAACGTAACATTAGTATCAGCGAGTTTGCGGGCAGCAACGAAGACAAGTTTAATGCTTTGCACTACACCCGAGTGCTTGCCGAAATTAGCGGTATTATTTATCGACGTAGCGGCCGCTACCATGTGAAAAAATCAGCGCAAAAGCAGTATCAGGTGTTAGGTATACAAGCATTTTTTAAACCTATGTTAGAAGCCGCCATCAGCAAATATAACTGGGGCTATTTGGACGGTTTTGAGTTTGATGCCGACTTGCGAACCTTTTGGCTGTTTATGCTGTGGCGTATTCAAAGCCACAGTAGTGTAGATCTGCTGGTTGAAGAGGTGAAAGTGGCTTTCCCAGATTTACTACAGGGTTTCCCAGCAGATGATTACTTCTCGCCGGAAAGAAACTTAAGCATACTCATCGAATCACGGTTTATTGAGCGATTTTTACAGTTTTGGGGATTTGTGACCCTTGATCCAAGAAGTTTTTTAAACACGGAATCTGTTGGTAGGACGGTACAGGTACTGCCTTTATTGAAACAAACTTTTCAATTCACAATAAATACATAGCAAGGTCATCGTGAGCGAATATCAATACTATAAATTTGAGCGTCTGGATGGGTATTTAGATGCTAAAGCACGTCAAGCACTCAGGGCCATTTCAAGCCGTGCCGAGATCAGCGCTACGGCCTTTCAGGTGTATTACACCTACAGTGATCTAAAGGCCGAGCCTTTTGAGCTGATGTTAAAATACTTTGACATCGGTTTTTACTATGCCGATTGGGGCTCAATCGATGCCTACATCAAGCTACCAGCAGGAACGCTTCCAGATGCGTTACTTGGCTTTTCAAGTGATGGGCTTCATATTCACGAAAACGATGAGTGGCAGTTGCTGATTTTTTCCCTTGAGGAGTATGATGAGTATTTTGACGATGAGCATGCTGACGACTTTTTCCAGCATTTAGCTGGGTTACGCAGCGGGTTAATGCAAGGGGATTGGCGGCTTGTGTACTTTATGTGGCTCAAAGCGTTTGATTTTAATGATGGCGTTGAGCGAGTGCCGTTAATTCAATTCGATTTTGAGCACCTCAGTGAAGAGGAGCAGGCGTTTGCTGCGCTGTATGATATTCCCTTAGCATTGGTTAAGGCGCTCGCCATGGTGCTGAGCGAACAACCCAGTCACCAAGCCAAACAAACTCAGCTTACGCTTGATGCGTGGATCCATAATCTCTCGCAAGCAGAGAAAGACACGCTATTACGCACGTTGTTTGAGCAAGGCCAGCTAACCCGTCACCAAGCCTTAGCGCTGACGCGAAAAGAACCTGTCAACACAGACGAGATCTATCAGTATTGGTTAACCCCCGAGGTAATTTCTCCTTTTATTGAGCAAGCGCAAAGCCAATTACAGCAAGAGCAAGCTGCAGCACTCGCAAAAAAATTAGCCATCGAAAAAGCAGAAAAAGAAAAAGCGTTGACGGATGTTTACAATCGGCGTGAGCACTACTGGCAGCAAGCACAAGAGCAAGCGGTTCGAACTTGCGCAAGTGGTTATGATGCGGCATCACGCTATTTGCATCAGCTGTTTGAGGCCTATCAGTTCAAAGCGGATGAAGCGGTGTTTGAACAACGTTTTAAGCGCTTTGTTGTGGCGAATAATAGCCGGAAAGCGCTGTTAAATCGCTTGAGTGATTTGCTTAAACGATGAGGCAAGAGACTGGCCAAATGACGTTAGCAAAAAACTGATTGAGGGTTAATGGAAGGTTGTAAGCCCACCAAAGGTCTACAAATTGTGGGTAAGCGGATTAAATGGTTGATCTTACCTTTGCATGAGAGTGAGACAGACCGGCATCTCATCGGATTATCTGGTTGATGCTTCACCTACTGCTGGTGCATGTTTCCTTCGCTAATTCCAGCAAGAACCCCACACGCCTCAACTTCCCGGTCATCGTTGCAACTCGCTCTCAGTGAAACGAGTTGTTTCTCAAGCGCTTGCAGAGCGGTTATCTGCGACCGCACATGAGAGATGTGATCATCGAGCAAGGCGTTGACGGCGGTACAAGGCTGATGAGGGTCGTCCTGATAGCTCTGTAGTTCGTGAATCTCAGCCAGTGACAGGCCCAGGATTCTGCAGCGACGGATGAAGGCCAGCCCCTCACCATGCTTCTCGGTATAGACACGGTAACTGTTGTGGTCAAGTAAAACTCTACACCACGAAGCACAAGAAGAAGGCACCGACTGCGAAGGTCTCTCCTTTCTACAAGAAAACCATCGGTTACGGACTGCCGGACTTCGCAGAGGAACTCAACTACGGAGTCGATCTATCAACCATCTGAGGGTGGTATCAGATTGATAGGGTGAAGGTGCCCCATCAACCATTAAATCCGTATACCCCTATATTTAAAGGGCTTTTAATTCTTTCTGCTGGGTTTGTTGTGGCATGGCAAATAATCGGAAAAATTCTAACTCCCTCGTTACCTATATCTGAAGTAATGGGTGTGGTCAGCTTATTGGGGCTTCTCGTCAATGGGCTCTGTCTTTATTTGTTAACAAAGCACAAAGAAGACGATATAAATATGAGCTCGGTGTGGGAGTGCTCTCGTAATGATATTGCTGCGGGGATGGCAGTTTTTATATCAGCCTTTGGTGTTTGGCTCACTCATTCAATGTGGCCGGACTTATTGGTAGGCTTTGCATTAATGATTTTATTTTTTCGCTCTGCTATAAGAGTTTTAGTTCGATCATGCCAAGAATATAAAAAACATACATCTGACTGTTGTTGATGCAGGGATTTAAAGTTGCGTGTGTTAATTTGCCCCCAGCTTTCCTTATCTTAGGCCTATGATTTCATTACCTGAAAGGGACCCTCTTATTGAGAACAAAAACTCGAAGTTATCTATACTACAGAGCAGATAACCCAGGGCAAACTTCTGCACACATAGCGACTAAACGTAGCATGCAACTTAATAACTAAATTCATTTATTACCTTTACCCGCTTATAGAAAACTGATGAGCGCCGTGCTTTTTGGTTAAGTGCGATAAGTTATCAAGCTCGCAATCTTCTGAATAACGAATAAATCCTCGTTTTATTTTGTTGGTGATAGCGCCATCAAGATTACCTGCACTCTTGACCACCGCGCTCTCGATGTCTTCAAGCGAAACTTGTAATAAATCATAACTAATAAATATAACCTGCTCCTTAAAGCTTAAAGATTCCACGCCCATTAGCAGGCCGACATCTTGCTTAAGTCGCGATTTAATTTCATCGGTTATTTGAACAGAAAGGTTTAGCTTGCGACTTTTAATAAGCTCTTCGCCTTTCTGTTTGGCAGAAAAACCATGCTGTGGATCACCCACAAACAAGTGAGGATACTCTATAAATCTCTGCCGGCATTGGTGGGAGCAAAAATAGTGCTCAATTCCTTGAAAACGATAAGTGAGCGCTTTATTGATTTCTGTCATATTACACACTGGACAAGTCTTTAAAGCCATATGTCGTTTCATAATCTGTGCCCTTAATTGTTATTGAATAATTCACGCCAGCTATATGCGAACTCAAAAAAAACAGCTCATTTAACAATATTTAATATGGAGCCTATTTTCAATGCTTTGCCGGTTAGGGCCTAAAGACCCAGGGTTATAAGTAACAAACCCAATTTGGCATCAAAGCGCATTACACTAATCAGCAGCGAAACTTTCCAAATAAATATTTAAGACCTTTAAGTGTTTAGCTTAAACCAAAGGCGTTTTTGTTTTTTACAATAAACGATTATAAATTGATGCTAATAGCCAGCCCGTAAAGCCCGTTGCCACAACCCAGAAGGCCAAACCGATTAACGCGCCAATAATATTTAAATGCCAGCCTATATTAGCCAATTGCATATGAAACATATCACCAGAGATAGATAACATAATTTTCGGCAGGACCAGCACTAAAAAGCTGCAAACGACCCAGATTAAAGAGGTGGAAACAGCACAAGCTAAACCAAACTTGAATGCGTTAAGGTTCATTTTAAACTCCTGCTTTATAACATAGGGGTTACTTATTTTACGATTCTCGCAATCACATATCCTCAAATCGATTGGCTGCTTGCACCGCTCGCATCATTTCGTGTTCCTCCATTGACCACAAATCCTCCAGCAATTCTTTGGCTGAGGGGATACCTGCACGCTCGGCAAGGTAGCGATATAACTCTATCACCTGATGGTGTTGGTTAACGATGACACTCATGATTTGAGCGGCATCAAGATCGGAAAAAGGTGCATTACAGTACTCGTGCTGAACAATCGGATGCTTATTAACATACTCATAGCACCATGTATTCAGCGCATTGCTATCGCCGGTTTCTTCAAAACGGCTCACAACATGCGTTAATTTTTTTTCATGGTCAGCCAAATAATCAAGCAGCATCTTAGCCCGCTCACTGTCGTTTTGGGTTGCGCAATGTGCTAAGCATTTAGACAAATGCTGATGAAATTCAGTAGTCCAGTGCAGCACATCTTTTAAAGTTTCAACTTGCATGGTTATCTCCTAATTAGAGCCACTGAATGTTAGAGAACCCAGTAATTTTTGCTGAAAAAAACCACCCTAAAACATATTGTTAGGTTGTATTTTTTGATGTGTTTTTTACGTGCGATTATAGTCACTTATGCGATCAAGCTATTGAGCAATAAAAGCCGAAAAACCAACGCCTTCTAGTGCACTTATTAACACTTCGGCTTGCACATCACCAGCGACAGTTGCTGTTGCGCTAGGTAGGTCCATGCGAGCGTCTTCAACGCCAGCAACCGACTTTAGCGCGCTCTCAATCTTGCTCACACAGCCACCGCATTTAGCCCCTTCAACCGCTAATGTATGCATGGGCAAACCTTTGCCTTTAAGGTTTTGATGCGCTGTCTCTATTGGCGATGCATCTTTATTTGCACAGCAGCAGCCACCAGATTTTTCATTGTTTTTCACGTCAGTTTTTTGATGATTCATACTATTTATTCCTCATTCGTTATTACTCGAAAAACAGCCTAGTCGGCTGAACTAAGCCGCTTGCTACTAAAGCATTGCCGCTTGCTACTAAAGCATTGCCGCATGCTTCAAATCATCTAATTTTGAAAACACTAGGCGCTTACATAGTTTTATGCCATATGTTTTTCAATCTAACTTTGTAACTCGCAAACGCAGTGCGTTGAGAATAACGCTCACAGACGACAGCGACATCGCAGCAGCTGCAAAAATTGGAGAT
This sequence comes from Pseudoalteromonas sp. APC 3694, assembly GCF_030407565.1. Lineage (NCBI taxonomy): Bacteria > Pseudomonadati > Pseudomonadota > Gammaproteobacteria > Alteromonadales > Pseudoalteromonadaceae > Pseudoalteromonas > Pseudoalteromonas sp. APC 3694. Next base: position 41,858 of record NZ_JASDDE010000023.1, on the reverse strand, counting down.
AAAAGAATACCAAAAACTGGGTACAGCACACCGGCCGCAATCGGCACACCAGCAGAGTTGTAAACAAATGCGAAAAACAAGTTTTGGCGAATGTTTCGCATTGTCGCAATGGATAAATGGCGTGCTTGCACAATGCCCATTAAATCACCACGCAATAAAGTAATGCCAGCGCTTTCAATAGCTACGTCTGTGCCTGTTCCCATAGCAATACCAACATCAGCTGTCGCCAATGCAGGAGCGTCATTTACGCCATCACCCACCATTGCGACAATTCGACCCTCATCTTTCAGTTGTTGAACAGCTTTGCCTTTGTCTTCAGGTAAAACCTCTGCTTTAACTTCATCAATATTCAGTTTACGAGCAACAGCCTCAGCGGAGGTTTGGTTATCACCTGTCAGCATAACAACTCTTAAGCCATCTTTTTGCAGGGCCGCAACGGCAGCTTTTGTTGTGTTTTTTATTGGGTCAGCTATTGCAATTAGCCCACATACCTGTCCCTGTAACGCAGCAAATATAACCGTTGCACCATCGCCACGAAGCTCGTCTGCTTGGTCTTCAAAGGTAGAGGTATCAATATTATTTGAGCGCATTAGGAGCCTGTTTCCTAATAGCACTTGTTTACCCTCTATTTCGCCGGTAACGCCCTTACCATTTGGGGAGTCAAAATTCTTCGCGCTTGGTAAGGCTATTTTCATGGCTTTCGCTTTTTCCAGAATTGCATGAGCCAGAGGATGCTCACTGCCTTTTTCTAGGCCACCTGCATATCGAATCAGATCAGCTTCGCTTAAATTATTAGCCGGAACTAATTTTGTCACTTGTGGCTTGCCTTGCGTTAGTGTGCCAGTTTTATCGATCACAATCGTATCGACTTTTTCCATGCGTTCCAGTGCTTCCGCGTATCTAATTAACACGCCAATCTGTGCTCCACGGCCGACACCAACCATAATAGACATCGGCGTTGCCAACCCTAAAGCACATGGGCAAGCAATAATTAACACACTAACCGCTGCAATAAGGCCAAAAGCCATGGGCGGGGTTGGCCCAACAACTGACCAAACAACAAACGCAATAATGGAGACAACAATAACAACAGGAACAAACCAACCCGCAACTTTATCGGCTAAGCCCTGAATAGGTGCTCGGCTACGCTGGGCATTAGCCACCATTTGAACAATCTGTGAAAGCATCGTGTCGCGGCCAACTTTGTCAGCACGCATAATAAAACTACCCTGTTGATTAATGCTTCCCCCAATCACCAAATCACCTTGGCTTTTCTTAACCGCTAAAGGCTCACCGGTAACCATAGACTCATCGACATTGGATCGACCCTCTAATACCTCCCCGTCTAAAGGTACTTTATCTCCCGGGCGCACGCGCAAATGATCACCCACGATCACCTGATCAAGCACAATATCGGTTTCTTCACCGTCTTTATCTAGCTTTCTTGCTGTGGCAGGGGCAAGGTCGAGCAAAGCTTTTATTGCTCCTGACGTTTTCTCTCTAGCTCGCAGCTCAAGAATTTGCCCAAGCAGCACTAACACAACGATAACGGCGGCGGCTTCAAAGTACACAGCAACCGATCCATCAGCTTGGCGAAAAGCATCAGGGAAAACTTGTGGTATTAATGTTGCTACTAAACTGTAAATTAAAGCAACACCCGTACCAATAGCGATAAGCGTGAACATATTGAGGCTGCGGTTCAATACTGACTTCCACCCTCGAACAAAAAACGGCATGCCACACCACGCTACAACAGGTGTCGCTAGAAGTAGCTGTATCCAATTAGATGATTGTGGCGACAATATGTGATCAAAGCCAAAAATGTGTCCACCCATCTCAAGCATAAAAACGGGCAGTGCAAGAATAAGACCCACCCAAAATCGGCGGGTCATATCAGCAAGTTCTTCTGAGGGCTTGTCATCAAGGCTGACTTGCTCTGGCTCAAGTGCCATACCACAAATCGGGCAGTCTCCAGGCCCTTGCTGGCGAATTTCTTGGTGCATGGGGCAGACGTACATAGCCTCTGGGTCTGCAGGCTTTTCTTTCTTTTGCTTACCCTCAAGATACTTATCAGGGTCGTTATCGAATTTTGAATGGCAGCCGATAGAACAAAAATACCAATCTTTACCTGCATATTGACTGTGCTGTTTTGCCGTATCAGGGTCTACATGCATTCCGCAAACAGGATCTTTCACTGTATGCTCACAGTGACTGTGGTCGTGTTGTTGCTCACTCATTTCGTACTCCTTTTCATGAATAGGCTAAATCGTCAATGCCGTAAAATGCTGCAGAGCCAAATTCACCAAAAAACTTAGCCAAAACGCCTTGCCAATGCATCGGCAAGCTTGCTATATATTACCGAGTAAAGATTAAACCTTTACCTATGCTAGCTTGTTTGCTGTATTACAAAACCAGCCCCACCATCAATTAACATTAATGGTGGCTATCATGCTTATGATCACCGGGCTCATTATGTTTTGCGACTGCACTTTTCGGAGAAAAGCTCAAAAATATCTGCTCAGCCACTGCGATAATAACCATAATGGCTACCGCAACAACAATCACAAATGGATCTGAGTTTATTTTCACCCAAACAAACCCACCCAACACGGCTAAATCAAAAGCTATTGCCGCAGCTGGCACCCATCTAGTTGCCTTTATATCACTATATAAATACCGTATAACGCCCCAATGTATGGAGATATCCATAACAAGATAAAAGACGATACCCAAAGCAGCAATTCTTGATAAGTCAAAAAAAGCAGTAAGAATAAGACCCAAAACTACCGTGTACACAAGCGTATGCTTTTGAATACTACCCGGCATACCAAAGTGACTGTGAGGCACCAAATTCATCTCAGTCAGCATCGCTAACATTCGAGATACGGCGAAAATACTGGCCAGAATCCCACCTGCTGTTGCCATCATGGCAATCGCTACAGTGAACCAAACCCCATAGTCACCTAAGGCCGGACGAGCGGCGGCGGCAAGCGAATAATCTTGAGTTTCAATAATTTCTGCTAAGGAAAGATTACTTGAAACGGCAAAGCCCACCAATGTATAAAGTAAAACGCAGCAAGCAATAGAAATAACGATAGCTCTACCAACGTTTTTGTGTGGGTTTTTCACTTCAGAGCCGCTGTTGGTTATTGTGGTAAAGCCTTTAAAAGCCAAAATACCCAGCGCTGTTGCACCAAGAAAATTGCCAACAACACCAGACTCAGTGCTTGTTGAAAAATCAACAGCAACGCTATCAGCCAGCCAAACACCTACCAAACCAATAGCAAGAATACCGACAATTTTGAGAACACCAATAAATGACGCAACGCCTTGAATCCACCGATTGCCAAGCAGGTTAATGAAAAACGCCGCTAGAATAAGCGAAACACCCAGTATAGATACCATACGGCCGCTATCATCACCTCCGAAAAGCTGCATGGTGTATGACCCAAATGTCCGAGCTAAAAAGCTTTGGGCAATTACCATCGAGAAATACATTAGCAATGCATTAAATGCCGTAGCTAAGCTATTGCCATACGCTTTATGAAGATACATCCCAATGCCACCAGCTGAAGGATAAGCATTGGATATTTTTATGTATGAATAGGCGCTAAAAGATACAACGATTGCAGCAGCTAAAAATGCTAAAGGAAAAAGCCCCGCTGCCATTTGAGCCATTTGCCCAGTAAGTGCAAAAATACCGGCACCAATCATAACCCCAGTGCCCAACATCACGGTGCCTGAAAGTGTCAAACTCCCTTCTTGATAGTGGGTGGTTCTGTCCTTATTTGAATCCATAAAATCTCCTATTGATTGACAAAATATTTAAAAATTCAGAGCCCATCTAGGTTTTAGAAGATGTTTGCGACCCTGTTATAATTGTGCCATTTACTGAACAGTTCTTGCAGTAACTGTTATTTGCTGCTTAAGCTGTAATAATAATTTCTATCGAGCACTTTGATTTATGAATCCTCATAATCCTCGTCCATCAAAACATATCAACCTGAACTCTAGCTGAAAATAAATACTGTAAGCTGCGAGCTTAGCTTTTTTAAAACTTATGAATATTGCGAGACATTTAGATTTTTTACATCCTTAGGTATTCATGGATGCAAAAGGCTGTGGCTTAAAAAAACATGGCTATGCTGTAGGCTAATTTTTAATTCTTTTATTTATGATTGTATTCTCAGAATGCTCAATTGGGCGGCTGATTTTTTTATTGTAGAAATTGTTTTAATATCCTTACAAGCTTTTAAAGGATTTTGCCAAGGTATTATTAACGTTCAACGCGATTAAAATAACTCTTTTGAGCGTTGGAAGGCTTATAACGGCCTCATTTAAAAAAAACAGTGCTTTCAGCCGCAGTAATATGTAAAGACTGAATATTAATTAATGGCTTAACCAAAAGGTTTTAGCGCTTTCGGTTAGCCACTTATTTTCTAAAAACCTCAGAAAAAAACTCTGGCACCAACAACTGCAAACCACCCGCCATTGTCATCACCGGATGACTTAAGTAAATCAGCAGTATCACCATAGCTCCTCTCATGAACGACACCAATATATGGCGAAAAACTGCGATCTATAAGGTCATAGCTTAATCTTAATCCTAGCTCCGTCGACACCAGGCCCTTACCAACACCTATTTCTTTATCTTCATTAAAGGCTACCGTTGTGTCCAGCGAAGCGGTGACAATCCAATAATTTGTTAACAACAGCTCATATTCTGCGTCTAAATCTACCGAAGTTTTACCGTCCTCACTAATGTAAAAGTTGGTGTCGATTTCAAACCACTGGGGCGCTAGCCCTGCAAGACCAAAAACAGCATAAACTCTATCGTGGCCTTCTGGGTTATCGAATCGTAAACCTGCCTTTGCATCAAAAAACGTAGATATTGGCACTTGCCCAACTAGCTGGTTTTCAAGCTTTTCATAGGCATCACTTTCAAATGCGTATTCACCGTTTGACAGCAAGCGTACCTTCCATTCATCGGTTCCATAAAAAAAGTCCGCATCCCACACTCCCAGCCTTTCATCACTTTTTCGGTAGCGATATTCAAGTTCTTCAAACTGTGCTCCCCAAAACTTTAGTGGTTGCTTTCTTTGCGTGGTATCTATGATTCGTTCTTTAGCCGACACCATCATTGGCGTCATCATTGCAACCAGAGCGATGCTTATCAAAAATCTACTAATGCTCATAACGCATCTCCCGACGATACAGTTGAATCAGTTGTAGACTCTTCAGATTCAGGCCCACCTTCAACTATCACTTTTGCGAACATTCCAGCTGCCATGTGGTAAGACAGGTGGCAATGAAAAGCCCATTGCCCAGGCGCATCAACTTCAGTTTCCATATAGGCCGTTGTGCCTGGCTGTATACTGATAGTGTGCTTAACAGGGTTCCACTGACCTGCCCCAACATCAAGCATCGACCACATGCCATGAAGATGCATTGGATGGGCCATCATCGTTTCATTAACAAACTTAAAGCGAACCCGCGAGCCATATTGAAGGCGTATAGGCTCAGCATCTTCATATTTAACATCATTGATGCTCCATATATAGCGCTCCATATTGCCGGTTAAGCGCAGTACAATTTCACGGGTTGGCTCACGCTCTTCATAAAGCGGCTTTTGCGCTCTCAAGTCAGCATAAGAAAGAAACTTCCCGCCATTAGCGGCCTCAGGGGTTAGCCCACTGCCTTGAGCATAAAAAGGATCAACGGGCGTGTCCTTGGAGGACGCCATCGAACTATGGTCCATACCTTTCATTTTGGAATGATCCATACCTTTCATTTTGGAATGATCCATACCTTCCATTTTGGAATGATCCATATTTTTCATTTCTGAATGATCCATGCCTTCCATTCCAGAGTGATCCATGCCATGCATGGCACCCATGTCGGCCATGGTTAAACGCCCAGGTTTACGCAACGCAGGGACATTAGCTTCCATGCCATTCTTTATGGCCAATGTGCCCCTGGCGTAACCAGAGCGTCCCATGGACTCAGCAAAAATAGTGTAAGCTTCTTTGTCTTTGGGTCGAACAATCACATCGTAAGTTTCTGCAACTGCTATGCGAAATTCATCCACATTGACCGGCTGCACGTTATTGCCATCAGCTTGCACAACCGTCATATCTAAACCTGGTATACGAATATCAAAATAGGTCATCGCGGATGAATTAATAAAACGCAATCGAATACGCTCTCCAGGTTCAAAGAGCCCTGTCCAATTTTGCTTTGGTCCTTTACCATTAATCAACCCCGTAAAACCTTGAAGGTCTTCAATATCCGCTTTCATCATGCGCATATCACCCCAAGCTAAGCGGTCTTTAACGGTATTCATAAATCCGTTTTTAGAAATATCATAGAAAAACTCACCAACCGTCTGCTGCTCGCGATTATAATAATCTGACGTTATTTTAAAGTTACGCATTATCTTGTCACCCGAATGAGGGTGCGCATCAGCTAACTGAATCACGTATTCGCGATCATACCGAAATGGCTCTCTTTCTTTCGGTTCTATAATAATAGCGCCGTAGGCCCCATCAGGTTCTTGAAAACCCGAATGACTATGAAACCAATAGGTTCCAGCCTGGGTAATAGGGAAATTGTATGTAAATGTTTCACCAGGCTTGATCCCTGGAAAAGTAATGCCAGGAACACCGTCTTGCTCAAACGGCAGAATGATTCCATGCCAGTGTATAGACGTCATTTCATCAAGATTATTGGTGACATTAATGGTGACGTCTTCACCTTCTTTAAAACGTAAAACAGGTCCCGGCGATTTACCGTTGTAACCAATGCCATTTTTCACAAAATCGCCTGTATCAATTTTAACATTATCAACAGTCAAATTATATTCACCGGCAAAGCTCAGCGTTGAAAAAACCAAGCTTATAAAACCTGCAATAAAGATCTTTTTCATATCAAATTACTCTTATAAACATTTTTCTTGTACCAAGCACTTAACGTCGCAAGGCCTAAGAAGAGTACGTTTCATTAATTAAACTTAACGTCGCCGACCATTCCAGATTGGTAGTGCCCAGGAACATTACAAGCAAACTCAATATTGCCATCACCTGAAAATGTCCAGATAATTTCTTGGCTTTGTCCTGGTTCAAGTAACACACTGTTAGGGTCATCATGCTTCATGGACTGTCCATCACCCATGTCCATTTCCATCATTTCGTGATTAATTTTATTTCCCTGAATAACGCCGTGCTTCATCATCACTAACATTTCTTCTTGGTGTGCCTTATGCATTGCCGCGGTACCAATATTAAATTCATGCACCATCACACCTTCATTTTTAACCACAAAGCGAACAGTCTCTCCGGATCTCACTGAAATTTCTTCAGGCTCATAATAGTTATCAAACATCGCAACCGTTATTGTCCGTGAAACGTCTGAGGCTTTCCCAGGCTTTCCAACTTTTTCAACACTAGCCCCGTGCTTATGTTCATCACCATGGGCGCCAGCCCCAAAAGCTGAAAGTGACATAGACATAAATGCTGCTGCGATTATTAATTTTGACTTACCCATTAAATACTCTCCAATTCGAATAAACCTTTGCTGGACCACCCAACAGTTCTATTGCCAACACAATAGACCACCAAACTGGATCCCTTCTGAAAATACCAAAAGTGCTTATGATTTATATACACACGCTTTTCACAAGACTTGGCACCTTGCTAAAAAATCAATAGAAAGTAGGATAAAAAAACAAGCTAACTGACTATTCATTCTTTAGCCCGAGATCACATAAATATCTCGTGCTTTTCTTTGTGTTAAACCCTGCTTTTAAATTTCATCATTTATTGATGTGTTAGCCCAATTCAATCAGAATAGAGCCTTGTTTTAGCTGATGGGTAAAGCCGAAAATGAGACTACTACTAGTAGAAGACGATAAACTACTCGCCGAGGGGCTCGCTAATCAACTCGAAAAATCTGGGTTTAGTGTGGACATAACCTATTCAGCTCAAGAGGCGATCACTCTTGGCAAACAAGAAGATTATAAAGCCGGCATCCTTGACCTTGGTCTACCTGATGGAAATGGTTTGGATGTTTTAAAAAGCTGGCGTGCTAAAAAAATTATTTTCCCCGTACTGATTCTTACCGCCAGGGGGGATTGGCAAGATAAAGTGAACGGCCTAAAGGCCGGTGCAGATGATTATTTAGCGAAGCCTTTCCAAACCGAAGAGTTGATAGCAAGGCTACACGCCATTGTCAGAAGAAGCGAAGGCCGTGTCGAGTCGTCATTAAAAGCTGGCCGCTTTGAACTCGACGAAAATAGGCAATGCCTTAAAACAGAAGATGGCATAGAGCATAGCTTAACAGGTACAGAGTTTCGGTTACTGCGCTGTTTAATGGGATGTCCGGGTCATATTTTCTCTAAGGAACAACTGATGGAGCAGCTTTACAACCTTAACGAGAACCCGAATGAAAACGTTATTGAAGCGTATATTCGCCGCTTAAGAAAACTCGTTGGACCTAAAACCATTGCTACCAGGCGCGGCCAAGGGTACGTGTTTAATGATGTTATTTAAAAAACCTGAATCCATAAAAGGCACACTATTAATCTTGCTACTTCCAGCTGGCATTATTTTAATGGCCATTGCCTGGCTGGTTCACGGCTTACTTTTAGAAAAAATGTCTCGCGAATTTATTGAAAGCCGACTAAGAGATGAGGCCGGTTTTTTAGAGCACCACATCCGCCAAGCGCAAGGCAATATAAACCTGCTTGAAACCGGTGATTATTTCGAGAAAGTTTTTCATCATGCTTTTGCTATTTATACTCAAGGCGAAAAAGTCATATCCCCCAAATCTTGGGAGCCGCTGCTTAACCCGATGCTCGTATCAAGTGACGATAAAAGTATAAGAATTCGCGGGGCTAGCATTCCTGATGCACCTTCTGATATTTTTGCCTATAGGAAGTCGTTTTTTGTTAATGGCGTTGCTGTGACGGTCATAGTCTCAGAAGATATGGGGGAGCTGCAAAGTGGCCAAGAAGATCTACACATATGGACGGCTATTGTCTCTATGCTACTCATTTTATTATTGGTGGGCATTATTTGGTTTGGCATAAACCTTTCAATGCGGCCTGTCACGCTACTTCAGTCTAGGCTTAAAATATTGTAAAGTGGCGAAATATCGCGAATTAATACCAAAGCACCGGAGGAGTTCCGGCCATTAGTACAACAGCTTAATCAGCTGCTTGATTCTTTAGATCAAAGGCTTGAACGTTCTCGCGAAGCACTTGCAAATTTATCACACAGTGTAAAAACTCCCATTGCTGCCCTTAGGCAAATTTTAGAGGACACAAGCCGCCCCCTAGATAATGCACTAAGGCATGAAATGGCACTGCGGCTAGCCAATCTCGATAAACAACTAGAAGCAGAAATGCGGCGCAGCAGGTTTGCCGGCCCACAAGTAGGTAAAAGCGCTTACCCTGTGAAACAAGCGCGCGATTTACTTTGGATGCTAGGTAGGCTTTACCCGGAAAAATCTTTCGAACTATCAACCTCAATCACTAGCGAATGCCGCTGGCCGATTGAAGAACATGACCTCAACGAAATATTAGGCAACTTGTTGGATAACGCTGGAAAGTGGTCAGCTAAATGCATTGAGCTTTCTTTGGAGCGTTGTCATAATTCAGCGAAAATCATCCTCACTGACGATGGCCCTGGCGTGACAAAAGACGAGATGGAAAACCTAGGTCAAAGGGGACTAAGGCTTGATGAGCAGACACCTGGCCACGGGCTTGGCCTAGCAATTGTTCGAGAAATTGTCACTCGATACGCGGGGAGCATTTCTTTTTCAGCAAGATCTATGGGCGGTTTAAAGGTATTAATAGAAATCGCTGTTCAAGAGACTGACAAAAGCTGCACAGACCGTAACTAAGTCACCAAAGCCCACTCGGCGGTGTTACTTTAAACCTAACCCCGCCTTAAAAAATCCCGTCATCCACGTTAATTTAGTAGAGCTTAGATTTGCAAATATACTGCGCTACGCTTTTACAGGCTTTTAACTTTCGGGTAAGCGGATTAAATGGTTGATCTTACCTTTGCATGAGAGTGAGACAGACCGGCATCTCATCGGATTATCTGGTTGATGCTTCACCTACTGCTGGTGCATGTTTCCTTCGCTAATTCCAGCAAGAACCCCACACGCCTCAACTTCCCGGTCATCGTTGCAACTCGCTCTCAGTGAAACGAGTTGTTTCTCAAGCGCTTGCAGAGCGGTTATCTGCGACCGCACATGAGAGATGTGATCATCGAGCAAGGCGTTGACGGCGGTACAAGGCTGATGAGGGTCGTCCTGATAGCTCTGTAGTTCGTGAATCTCAGCCAGTGACAGGCCCAGGATTCTGCAGCGACGGATGAAGGCCAGCCCCTCACCATGCTTCTCGGTATAGACACGGTAACCGTTGTCCTGCCGATCAGGCGGCGGCAACAAGCCCTGCCGTTCGTAGAAGCGGATCGTCTGTGTATCTACCCCTACTGACTGTGCCAACTGACCAATACGCATCGGGTTCCTCCGCAACGGATTCTCTACGCTATTGACCTTATAGCGACTATATAGTTTTAAATAGTACCACAACATTGTTCAAGTGGAGTCGTATCATGAGTAAAAACTGCGGAGGCCCCTGTGGCGACCATGCAAGGCCTGCGGCGGATACCGATATGCAGGCCTCCTCCGATGCGTCGGGGGAATGGGTCAGTGTTTATGCCGTGCCGAAGATGGACTGTCCATCAGAAGAGCGCATGATTCGCCTGGCCCTGAACGGCGTTGAGGGGATTCGGGCACTGTCCTTCGACTTGTCGAACCGCCGGCTGAAGGTCGTGCATGACGGCGAGGTCGAGCCCGTCACCTCGAAACTGAAGACCTTGGGGCTAGGCGCCTCGCTTCAGGAAACCGTCGCTGCAAATCCGGAGACCATCAAGGCCGCCGAGTTTTCGGCAGCTTCTGCTAAGCAAGAATCCGGGACCCTGCGCTGGTTGCTCGGCATCAATGCACTTCTGTTCGTGGTGGAAATGACTGCCGGTCTGATCGCCCAGTCCACCGGCCTCATTGCAGAGTCCCTGGACAATTTTGCTGATGCGGCAGTGTACGGACTCGCTCTTTATGCGGTTGGGCATAGCGTGAAAAGGCAGGTCCGTGTTGCGCACGTTGCTGGTGTGGTCCAACTGGTTTTGGCTGTTGGCGTACTCGTAGAGGTCGTGAGGCGCTTTGTATTCGGTAGTGAGCCTGAATCGCTGGTGATGATGGCTATCGCATTCGTCGCATTGATTGCCAATACCAGTTGTCTGCTGCTCATATCCAAACATCGGGAAGGCGGGGCGCACATGAAGGCAAGCTGGATATTCTCGGCCAACGACGTGGTGATCAACCTGGGGGTCATCACCGCCGGCGCCCTGGTCGCGTGGACCGGTTCCAATTATCCGGATCTGATTATCGGCACCATCGCGGGGGTCATTGTACTTAACGGTGCCAGACGCATTCTGGCGTTGAAGGGTTAAATAATGCTCATTATTGGCAAAAAGCTCTCGCCGTATGCCCTATTGTCCATATCGGGCCTGCTGGCAGCGTCTGATCAGGCTGTAAAGTGGCTGGTGCAGCAATCAATGGCCTATGGCGAGTATGTTTCGGTGACCCCGTTCTTTAACTGGGTGCACCTATGGAACACCGGTGCCGCATTCAGTCTTTTTGCGAATGGTGGAGGCTGGCAGCGCTACTTTTTTATCGTAATCGCGGTAGTGGTCTCGATTTTTCTGATCAAGCTGATCCTTGAAAATCGTCATAAAGGAGAAGCCATCGCTTACAGTCTTATCCTCGGTGGCGCCATGGGCAACCTGATTGACCGGGTCTTTCGCGGCTATGTTGTGGATTCCTTTGATTTCTATTGGCGAGACTGGCATTGGCCGGCCTTCAACCTGGCTGATATTGCAATTGTCCTCGGTGCCTTACTTTTCGTTTCCAGCAGCTTGTTGGGTAAAAAAGCAAACACCAATGCCGAGTCGGATGGATCTGACTGACACCTACGCCTATACAACACCATGACCGAACTTCCCGACAACATCCTTCACCTGCCGCAATACCAAGTACTGGGCTGCAAATCAACCGACGACGAAATGCACTTCCAGGTGGACGTGCCCGATCCCATCGCCTGCGAGGAATGCGGCGTGCAGGGTGAGTTCGTACGGTTCGGCAAGCGTGACGTTCCCTATCGTGATCTGCCCATCCACGGCAAGCGGGTCACTCTCTGGGTGGTCCGCCGCCGATACACCTGCCGGGCCTGCAAGACAACATTCAGGCCCCAGCTACCGGAGATGGTGGACGGATTCCGTATGACACTGCGGCTGCATGAGTACGTGGAGAAGGAATCCTTCAACCACCCCTACACCTTTGTGGCGGCACAGACCGGCCTGGACGAGAAGACGGTGCGCGACATCTTCAACGCCCGCGCCGAGTTCCTGGGGCACTGGCACCGCTTCGAGACGCCCCGCATCCTGGGCATTGACGAGCTATACCTGAACAAGCGCTACCGCTGCATTCTGACCAACATTGAGGAGCGAACCCTGCTCGACCTGCTGGCCACCCGCCGCCAGGACGTGGTGACCAACTACCTGATGAAGCTGAAAGACCGGCAGAAGGTCGAGATCGTCAGCATGGACATGTGGAACCCCTACCGGGCAGCGGTCAAGGCTGTGCTGCCCCAGGCCCGTATCGTGGTCGATAAGTTCCATGTGGTGCGCATGGCCAACGATGCCCTAGAGAGAGTGCGCAAGGGCCTCAGAAAGGAGCTGAAACCGTCCCAGAGTCGGACTCTCAAGGGAGACCGGAAAATCCTGCTGAAACGCGCTCACGAAGTCTCAGACCGGGAGCGCCTCATCATGGAGACCTGGACAGGCGCGTTCCCGCAACTGCTGGCCGCCTACGAGCACAAGGAGCGCTTCTACGGCATCTGGGACGCCACCACACGGCTCCAGGCAGAAGCCGCCCTGGACGAGTGGATAGCCACCATCCCGAAGGGCCAAAAGGAAGTCTGGAGCGATCTGGTCAGGGCAGTGGGAAACTGGCGCGAAGAGACCATGACCTACTTCGAGACGGACATGCCCGTCACCAACGCTTACACGGAGTCCATCAACCGACTGGCCAAGGACAAGAACCGTGAAGGGCGCGGTTACTCCTTCGAGGTGATGCGGGCACGAATGCTCTACACCACGAAGCACAAGAAGAAGGCACCGACTGCGAAGGTCTCTCCTTTCTACAAGAAAACCATCGGTTACGGACTGCCGGACTTCGCAGAGGAACTCAACTACGGAGTCGATCTATCAACCATCTGAGGGTGGTATCAGATTGATGGGGTGAAGGTGACCCATCAACCATTAAATCCGTATACCCCAAATTGTTACCTATGAAGTCACTTTGTGTAGACCTCGGGGTCTAAGCAACGCGCTTTTACCATCTCTGTGGTAAATACTGCGTGAAATACAAAGGCATCACGATATTGGTTTGCTCTAATGCGGATGAGCCTTGTGTACCCGTTAACTTAAAGGTTTTACTTGGAGTACATTTTTCAACGTAGGATGCCAACGATTTTGCTCTTGTACGTTTACCACTTTTGACCTCCACAGGGACGATATCGCCTTCATCGGTCGCCAAAATAAATTCGATTTCGGCGCGGGCGTCATTCCATGAATAGCTTGGGTCAACGCCAATGGCAGTGAGCTCTTGTTGCACAAAGTTTTCAGCCACATAACCTTTGTATTCATAGTTTTGTTGCTTAATTTCTTTATAACTGCTGCCGAGCATATGATTAAGCAGGCCCACATCAAACAGAAACAGTTTCACCATATTTTCTTTTTTATAGGCCGCTAACGGAGATTTCGGCAATCCTTCAATAGGGTAGTTTGGCAAAGCTAAGCGGCAGCAGTTAAGCCAATGGATCGCGGTTTCAAAATCGCTATAACGAGATTTACGCTCATGCACATGCTTAAATTTAAAGCGTTTAACCGACTCATCGCTGACAAGTGATAGCTGGGCTGGAATGCTATTAAATACCGATTCAATCAGTGTGGCGTCGACCTTGCCCGCGTACTTACCAAAATCGCGGCGATAACCTTCCACTAAATCGGCATGAATTTTTGTGACTTTTTCAACACGCTCTAGAATGCTTGAATCCTTATACTGATACCAAGCAGAAACGGCTTCCGGCATACCACCAGTAAAAAAGTAGTCAGTGAGTTTGTCCATCAATTTGGTGTGTACTGCCGGTGTGCTTGCTTGACTATCAAATGCTTTGATCAGCGCTTGCTCGTTGGATGCGTAAATAAATTCTTGGAAGGTCAGTGGTCGTAAATTGTATTGTTCTACCTTGCCCACAGGGAAGGTGTTGAGCAAACCAATATTCGAGCCGCTGGCAGCGACAAAATAGGACGGTGCTTTTTCAGCAAAGTACTTTAGTGAGGTAACGGCACGTTCACATTCGCCAATTTCATCTAATATCAGCAGATCGGTTTCTGGGTTGAACGCTTGGTTGGTTAACAACTCAATGTTCATTACTAGCTCGTCAGGTGACAGAGAGCCATCGAACGCTTCTTTGTAAGCAGGGTTTTCAAGGAAGTCGATACGAAGGATGTTGGCAAAGGTGTTCCCAAATAACTCTTGTAGCAGATAGGTTTTACCTGTTTGTCTTGCACCATCGATCAATAATGGCTTGCGCACCGGTTGATTTTTCCATGCTATTAGGGCGTTTAGTAAGTTGCGCTGCATTGTCATTTCCCGCCAATTAAGACTGTTAACTGCCTGTAGTATAACTCATTCTACACTTTTACGCGCAGAAAAGTGAGGAATTTTACATTTTTATGCGCATAAAAGTGTAATCCGCAACCTTTGGCATTCAGGGATCCATTTCATCGCCTTGGCCAACGCGCAAGCTAAACCTAAAGGTGGGATATAAATCCAATTATATTGAGTAAAGTGGGAATATAGTCCTATATGTAAATTGTTGGAGTTGCTTGGGATTCAAAGTTGGACTATATTCCCATTAACGGTTAAATAGTGGGAATATAGTCCCTTTGGTTGGTGATATGGCTAAGCGTGACTTACACAATGTACTGTTTCCAAAGCAGCGCAAAATCCTGACGCATTTTGGTGAAGACTTGCTGTTGGCGATGAAACGACGTGGTTTTACAAAAAAGCTACTGTGTGAACGTACTGGTTTTGATCATAAAACCGTGAATAAAGTCTTCGCCGGTGATCCGGGCGTTGCCATAGGCACTTACTTAAAAGTGATGGCTGTTCTTGGCATGGAAAGCAACTTTGCAGAAATGGCCGCTCATGATGAAGTGGGTATCAAGCTGCAAAACATAAAATTGCTGGAAGGTTCAAAATGAGCCGTGAAATCGTCGAAGTCTATGCCGACTGGCAGCCAATTGAAGCGCCTTTGCTAATTGGGCTGCTTGCTTACAGTGATTCAAGCCGAGGTGGCGTATTTAGTTTTGCCTACGATAAAGCATTTTTAACCTCAGCCTATCGCTTGCAAATTGATCCCATCCTGTCGCTTCACTCCGGTGAACTCTATAACGATGAAGCCGATAAAAACTTTCGCGCATTTCTTGATTCATCGCCTGATAGATGGGGGCGTATTTTAATGCAGCGGCGTGCGGCGATTGAGGCGCGCAAAGGTATTCGAGCAACAAGTCGATTAAACGAATTGGATTACCTGCTGGGCGTACATGACTCTTATCGGATGGGGGGGATTCGATTTAAGCGAGTAGGCTCGGATGCTTTTTTGGACGACAACTCTGAGTTTGCTGCGCCGCCAATGGCTTCTTTGCGAGAGCTAGAGCACGCAGCAATGCAGATTGAAAAAGACGATAACATCGACAGTGACGAGTATTACCGCTGGTTGAAAATGCTGATTTCTCCAGGCTCATCATTAGGTGGTGCAAGGCCCAAGGCTTGTGTCACAGATGAACAAGGCCACTTGTGGATTGCCAAGTTTCCCAATCTAAATGATACCCATGACGTGGGCGCATGGGAGATGGTCTGTTATGAATTGGCTCTTGCGGCAGGTGTTCACATGTTTCCAAGTGAGATCAAGCAATTTTCGTCACAGCACCATACCTTTTTAACCAAACGGTTTGACCGCGACGGTGAAAAGCGGCTGCATTTTTCATCGGCCATGACACAGCTTCAATACTATGATGGTGAACAATCTCAAGGTGCTAGCTACTTAGAGATTGCTGAATTTATTTCCAATTCTGGTGCACAAACCGCAGCCGATTTAGCTCAGCTATGGCGTCGAATCGTGTTTAATATTGCGGTGTCCAACACGGATGATCACCTGCGTAACCATGGGTTTTTATTAACAAAGAATGGCTGGAAGTTATCACCTGCTTATGATTTAAACCCGATAGTGGGTAAGCATGGCCTGCATCTGAATATTACCGATGCAGACAACGCTTTAGACTACCAGCTAGCCTTTGATGTGAAAGACTTCTTCAGACTTTCGCAAACCCAAGCCACGCAAATTTACGATGAAGTATTAATGGCGGTTAAGCAATGGCAAACCGTTGCTAAGCGGCTAGGGATCAGCCGAGCGGAGCAAGCCATGAAACAATCAGCGTTTAACGTTTAATGAGTCAGTGAAACTATATTTTCATTTTTCAGCAGATAAAGAAGTTTTAGTTTCACTTTATGCTTTGCCTCATACTCCATGTGTTTTAACACTTCGCTCATCCCTTGGGCTTTTGGGGCAGTTTGGGCAAAGCCTTAGTTCACGCCACTTAGCCACGCACTAACTCTGCCCACAGAGCATTTATTGTTTTGGGCACTATCTACAAACTGGAGCAAGTAGCTACTTGTACCCTCAGAAAGCTGCACGATCTGGGCATTTATCTGCCTACTGCGTCCGTTTAGTACTGGCAAACTCCTAACTGAACTTAACAGATCAGTGAGGAAGCAAACGATGAACCCAACTACACAATCATCCACCACATCAACACACCCAGCGCGTCAGCAGCGGATTTTGCGCTTGCCCGAGGTAAAGGCCAAAACAGGCTTTGGCCGCAGCACCATTTATGCCCTGATGGCCAACGGTGAATTTCCGCGATCCATTCGTATTGGTGCGCGTGCCGTGGGCTGGTTAGAAAGCGATATCGACCAGTGGATTGAAACCCGCCGTATCGGTGCTGCTTATGGCCGTGGATAAAGCATCAGCATCAAACCCGTTACCTGCCAGTGAGATGCATAGCAACGCGCCAACATTACCGGCTGGTTTTGCCTATAACGCGCAAAACTGGCTGGTGATGCAACCAGCAGGGTAAGATAGCCCTGTTAAAATCTGCTCTTGGTTGCAAGTGGCCGCCCGCACCCGCGATCCGCAAGGAGACAACTACGGCTATTTATTGCACTGGTTAGACGATGACAATCGCCATCGCTATTGGGCCATGCCCGCAGAACTATTGGCCGGAGATGGGAGCGAGTACCGCCGAATCCTACTCAGCCGAGGCATGCGGCTTAGTAACAGTGTCAAAGCGCGGCAGTTGCTCTCGCTGTTTATTCAACAAATGGGCGAACTGGCCACGCAAAAGGCCATTAGCGTGAACTGCATTGGCTGGCATCACCACGCTTATGTGCATCCGCGCCTCACCTTTTACCCCTGTGAACACAGCAGCAACAACCCGCGTATGGTGCTGCAAACCATGCACCCGATAGAAGGCTTTATTCAACAAGGCAGTAGCGACAGTTGGCGGCAGCACGTTGGCCGTTATTGTCTGGA
Source organism: Pseudoalteromonas sp. APC 3694 (assembly GCF_030407565.1). Taxonomy (NCBI): domain Bacteria; kingdom Pseudomonadati; phylum Pseudomonadota; class Gammaproteobacteria; order Alteromonadales; family Pseudoalteromonadaceae; genus Pseudoalteromonas; species Pseudoalteromonas sp. APC 3694. The sequence continues at coordinate 24,070 of NZ_JASDDE010000023.1, read as the reverse complement.
TAACCCGCTATTAATCGTTGGTGTCTGCGCTGCACTGGCTGCCCCTTTGTTGCATTTGTGCGGGGTGGATGGTTTTGGTTTACACCTCTTCGGTGCCAGCAGTACTGGTAAAACTGCGGCGCTGTATCCGGCATTATCGGTGTGGGGCGAGCCTAATCAGCTGCGCCACAGTTGGCGTGCCACGGCTAACGGTTTAGAAGGTACAGCATTAGCGCATAACGATGCCTTGTTGGCGCTCGATGAAATGGGCGAAGTTGACCCAAAAGAGGCGGGCGATGTCGCTTATATGCTTGCCAATGGTCAGGGTAAAACACGAGCAGGCAAATACGGTGAAATGCGCTTACCCGCCCGTTGGCGTTTGGTGTTTTTATCCACTGGCGAAGTCACGCTCGAAAGCCATCTGGCAAGTATCGGCAAGCGTGTAAAAGCAGGGCAGCAAGTGCGCGTGATTGATCTCAGTGCCGATGCCGGAGCGCAAATGGGCGTGTTTAACCAGAGCCATGGCATGAACGCCGCCGATTTATCCGATCACCTAAAACAACAAAGTCGCCAACATTACGGCAGCTTGGCCTTGGATTGGTTACGGTATTTAACGCAGCACAGCACGCAGGTGTGCCCCGTTTTCCAAAACGTACGCCAACGCTTTTTAGCCAGTTTACCTCCCGAGTCAGACGGCCAAGTGCGCCGAGTCGCCGAAAAATTTGCCTTACTGGCCAGCGCTGGCCTGTTAGCCATTCAAGCCAAAGTACTTGATTGGCCAGCTCAAAGTGTCGAAGCTGCCTGTTTAAGCCAGCTTAACCAATGGATACTTGCCCGCGGTGGTGTAGCCGCCAATGAAGATCAACAAGCCATTCGCCAGGTGCGCAGTTTTATTGAGCAACATGGCGAAAGCCGCTTTACGCCCAAACAAACCGGTTACAGCAGCCAAGTACGCCAACGCGCGGGTTGGATAGATACCAGCGGCCCACAAACCCTCTACCTGTTTTACCCAACCGGCTGGCGTGAAGCCACCGAAGGCCTCAGCCCAGATCGCGCCGCCAAAGCACTGATGGCCGCAGGCTACCTAATCCCCGATGGCAACCGACCACAGCGCAAAGTCAGCCTGCCCGACAACACCCGCCCACGCATGTATTGTGTTAAAGGCAGTATCTTGGATGATTAATTAACTTGACCATGAAATCGTTAATGTCATAATCTTTTTGATTATGACATGGAGTATAATTGACACCCAATTGCTATCTGTATTATTATCCATAATAAATTTGAGTTGTATTTTACAGAGACATTTTTCTGTTGGCAGAATGAGATAAAAGCGATTTCTGTGATTAACTGGTAGCAATTGTTCAGGCCACTTTTTATATAACAAAGGTTCTTAACCCTTGATTAAAAGCAAATTATTAGATGATATTAGCCAAGCGCAGCAAGAAAGACTATTTCATATAGATTTCAAACTACGTTTTTTAGGCACCGTCAACAGAAATGATCTGGTTAACAGGTTTGGTATTAAAGCCGCCGCCGCAACTCGAGATATTTCTTTATATAAAGAGTTGGCACCTAAAAATCTAATCTACGACACAAAAGCTAAGGCGTATATTGAGGCTGATACTTTCAATCCTTTATTCAATCATCAAGCGAGTCAAACACTGGCTGCATTGTGCTACGGACTGGGTGATGATCATGTCTCAGTTAATACACCTTTAGTTTCCTCTGAAACCCCTACTCAACTTAATTTTCCGAATTTGGATGTATTGGCCAAAGTGACTAAAGCAATCCATCAAAGCAAAGCTCTTAACATTTATTATCGCTCGCTTTCTAGCGGCTTGAGTCAACGCGATATCGTCCCTTTTGCGCTTGTAGATAACGGCCTTCGTTGGCATGTAAGAGCTTTTGATCGGAAAAGAAAACAGTTCAAAGATTTCGTTTTAAACCGCATAGAGAAGCCAAAGCTTTTAAGTTCTCCTATAGAAACTAGGGAGACTAAAGAAGAGGATATTCAATGGAATCGCATGGTTGAAATGCACATCGTGCCACATCCAAACCTTAAGCACCCTGAAACAATTGAAGCAGAATACGCCATGATAGAAGGTGTGCTTAGAGTTCAAATACGAGCAGCGGTTGCTGGATACGTATTAAGACGCTGGAACGTCGATTGCTCAAAAAAGCACACTTTAATGGGACCAGAATTTCAGTTATGGCTTAAAAATACTCAAACGCTTTATGGTGTTGAAAATTTAGCCATAGCTCCCGGTTATCAAGAATTACAAGACTAAATTTGATGGAAGTAAATATGCAGTCAATCATTCATACATGTGAACCACGTCAGGATATTATTCAAGGTTCATTCAATCCAGAAATTTTCACAGCGTCAATCAGTCAGGTTGCTTCTGCATATTCAGGAAAAGGCAGTGCAATTGATTCCATTTATACCGATGCTGAAGCGTTTTTCAAGGAAGCAACCTTTCCAACCGAAGGTTTACGCCGCGTAGTTCGTGATGTAATGGGTCGCCTTAATGGTGATAACAGCAAGCCAGCCATACACCGATTAGAAACAGCATTCGGTGGTGGTAAAACTCACACCTTGATCGCGCTAACTCACCTCAGCCATCGCGGAAGTGACATTGCCTCGGCCGCTGCAGATGTAGTTGAAGCTGAAGTTCTGCAGCCTGCTGGTAGCGTTGATGTTGTTGCCGTTGCTTGTGATGAAATGCCGGTAATCGCACCCAGCGGTGAAAAAGTATTGGCCTATACCCTCTGGGGAGAAATGGCACTTAAGCTTGGCGGCGAAAGCTTCTACAACGACAACATTAAAGAAGTGACTTCAGCAGCGTTCCCTGGCCAATACTTTTTAGAGCGCATGTTCGAAGGCCGTAAAGTATTGATCATGCTCGACGAGCTCGCACAATATGCAACTCGTTATGAAGCCGCTCATACTGGCGGGGGCGAACAGATTAGTGCCTTTTTAATGGCCCTTCTCGGATATGCCCGTACTCACAGTGGCGTCAGTGTTGTGCTTACCCTTGCCAGCCAAAGTGATGCATTCCAAGGTCAAACCGGCATGCTGCAAGGTGTTCTATCTTCAACACTAGGCCGCGATGTAGATGAAGAAGAAGCGGCCGCGCTGGCTCAACGAGCAAGCCAAAGCATTATGAGTGTAGTAAAGCGTGATGCAACCACCACAGTACCTGTTCGACCCACAGAAATTTCTCGGGTATTGGCGCGCCGCTTGTTCACTAAAATTAACGATGCCGACGCCTCAACGACTGCCGCAGCTTACATGGAAATGTACAAGCGCAGTGGCTCGCAGTTACCAGACACAGCTACCCGCGACGATTACAGCAAATCGATCGTTGCGAACTACCCATTCCACCCAAGCTTTATCGCCTACCTGACTAACAAGCTTGCCTCTGCTGAAAGCTTCCAAGGCACGCGAGGAGTCTTGCGCGTGTTGGCCATGGCCATTCGCACTATTTGGCAAAAGCGCATGGAAATTCCTTTGGTACATACCAGCCATCTAAACATGGCAAACCCAGACTTAGCAGACGAGCTTATCGGTCGTACCGGCGCGAATGACCTATTAACCGTTCTCAATGCCGATGTGGGTGGCGCAGACTCAAGTAATCTAGAAATGGGCGTATCTGTTGCGCAAAACCTCGATCGCAACAATCCTCACCCGCAAGGTTTACCACTTTACGAGTGGACCTGGAAAACCGTATTCCTGCACAGCCTTATCGGCCGTGGCGAAGGTCTATCTTCCAATGTCTTCGGCATTACATTTGCGGATGCATTGCTTGAAGTAGCGATGCCTAATATCCCGCCATCACAGGTTGAAGCGGCATTAAAAGCTATTTCAAACGAAGCCTATTACTTGCGTGCAAAAGACGGTCGTTTCTACGCGCATACTGACCCTACCGAAGCACGTATCGTTTCTACGATTAAACAAGGCCTCCAACCCGATGATGTTGAAGAGCAGCTCACGGTCGTGGCACGTAAAGTGGTCAGCCACAACAGCCCAACTTTCCAAGTGGCTCAAGATGTTTCTGCACCCGAGCACGTCCCAGATAAAACTGGTCGCCCTGTATTAGCCATCGTTCGCCTGGATGCAAACAAAGTCGATCCAACAGATATGACCACTACAGCTGGTAATGGTCAGCCTCGCTTAGAGCAAAACAACGTATTCATGCTGGTGCCAGAAACCGTTCAAGTCGCTGGCGACACCTGGAGCGAAGATCGAGTCAAAAAATCTCAGTACCGCAAAGACCGTTTAAATGATGTCGCACGCACCGTTATCGCCATGCGTCGCCTACAGAGCAAACCAGAAGATTACGGCATGTCAGCGGCCAAGCTGCAAGACAGTGGTTTCACCGCCAAGCTTAAAGAACGAGAAATGGCGCTGCAAACCTCGGTTGCACAGGCTTATGACACCATTTTATTCCCAGGTGCTTCGGGTCAAGTTGCTCAGAAAAGTATTAAACAGGCCGGTGGTGAGGGAGGCATGTCTGTTGACGAAGAGATTCGCCGCGTCCTAACAGAAGAAGGTGAATTGATCACCGCTGAAGCAGCCGCAACACAATCCATGCTGCTACAGCTCGGCCAACTCATCTTTGGCAGTATTAGCCAAACCCCATCGTTGGAGCAAATTCGTAACCAGTTTAATCAAAACCGTCGCTGGCCAATCTTGGATAATCAACGCGTACTAGAACAAATCATTCGTAGCGGTGTAGAGAAAGGCCAATGGTGCCTGTATCGCATGGAATCGAGCGAATCCACCAAACCAGAACACTTCCACAGCCGCGAAACCGGTGGTATTCCACTAGACGTTAACTTGTCCGAAAAAGGCTGGAAGTTGGTTTCTGAGCAAGGCGCCAAACAGCGTGGCTGGAACCCAGAAGCCGAACCTGCAGTAGAGCAAGTTACTCAATGGGTTGAACAAGTGATGACCGAAGAACCTTGTACCAAGGTCAAAGAAGTCATCGCAAAGGTTCAAGAAAAGCATGGCAGCGTGCAAAACAGCACTGTATTGCAAGCGGTAGATAACGTCGTCCAAACCGGTCGCGTGTATACCTACGAAGTACGTGAACCAAGCGATGAAGACAACCCGAACCTAATCTATGGCTCTTCTGCCATGTTCCATCAAACGCAGGAAGACGACATGCTCGTTACGCCTGCAACGGCAGCAGAGAAAGGCTGGGTACAACCGGAAGATACCCGCTACACAAAACAAGGCCATGGACTTGCTATAGCGCTGCATAAACAGCTCAATAAGATCAGCTCCCTATACAGCCGAGGAGCAACAACCGAGCCCGATACTTTGCGCCTGGCTTATTTACATCTACCAGGCGGTGGCAAGTTAAATCTTGACCTAATCAACGCCACCAGCAAAGACATGAAGGCATTAAGCGAATTGTTTGAGGTACTCGCCGATTTAACAACAGTAGGCGACGACAGTCAGGCAATGATAGACATTCAAAATGCACCTGAAGACTGTGCATTTTTAGATTTGGTAAAACAAGCTGATGACTAAAAAGAAACTGACGTTACAAGAGCTCTTCGACAAGACCTTAAAAAACCGCTGGCGCACAGCGCCTTTTGTCTTGCGCTTTACTGAGCTTGCTGATCACACCGGTACGGTTTTGGTGATCAAAGAACGCGTTGAAAAAGAAACCTCCGAGAGCGGTAAAAAGCTCGGCAGCCTGCGTGATCGTGGCACCTTATATGGTGAAAATTTAAAAATACTTTCGCCGCGGCTCAAGCCTATTTTGGAGCAAGTAGTTGATGATGGTGGCGTGCCTTTAGACCTGCAACGCTTTATCAGCCAGGAAGGGTTCAAGCTGCGAGATAACCTGCCTTTAGATGATGAAGCCGGGGCAAAAATTGCCTTAATAGTGAAATTGCAGTCCCGCCTTCACAACCCTGACCGTCTTGAACTGCTCGCCCGACGAGTACAACGATTTAGCCGCGAAGAAGCGGCCTATTGGCTAGGCCGCACTACCCATTATGGTGCCGATGCCAACCGCTGGGCAGTTGCTGGGCTGCGCACCATGCTATGTGGCACAACAAATAATGATGCTGGCATTACTCGCCAGCTAAACAAATTAAGGTAATCAAGCATCATGACTGATAGACGACTGATTGAGGCAGGTTTTCCTTGCCACCAGGTAGGTGCCGAAACCGCTAGGGAGCGCGGTGCAAGTAATATGCTGCCGCCAATATACTACTTACATGTTTGGTGGGCGCGCCGCCCTCTGACCCCTAGTAGAGCGGCTATCGCAGGCTCTCTTTTACCTGACGGAACAGATATCGACCAATTTGTTCAAGACCTCGGCATTGAGAAGAGGGTAATTCAACTTGGCGACCAGTATTGGACACTAACTGGAAAACTTCTCGAAAAGCTACAAGATCAATCTGGCTCAGAAACTCTAGAAGTGGATGCCGCTGTGATACGACTTTACGAGAAAGAAGTAGCTAGAAGACAAAATAACTTGGTCACCATTAACACCCTAGAGACCTTTGATCCTGAACTAGCCAACAGTGAGATTGTAAAAAGGTGGAAACACGAGTCTGGGCCATTGCCCCAAATTCATGCAGGTGAAACTTATACCGTAAAAAGAATTCCCGCAGACGCAGCACACATATCTGCTCGATTAGAATTTGCTAAATCCGACCTTGTTAAGCAAGCACTCGGCAAGGCGCTGAAATGGGAAGACCCTGATTTATACGGCTACTCAAGGGCATACCAAAACGACCATCTACCGACACCAAGCGACTTCACTGTACTTGACCCCACCTCGGGCGGCGGTTCCATTCCATTTGAAGCGTTACGGCTTGGCCACAAAGTCATAGCTAATGAGCTAAACCCGGTAGCTACCACGATTTTAAAAGCTACTCTGGATTTTCCCGCAAGATACGGCATGGATTTACATGCGGATATCGAGCATTGGGGTAAAAAACTAGTCGATGAGGTTGAATCGAGAATGGATGGGTTCTACCCATTCTCTCCAATCCCAGAATATGAACAAAAGCGACTAAAGGCTCATCTCGAAAACTGCCCGGAGCTCTTTGATCAATTCAATGCTAAAGAATACGACCATCAAGGTTTGCTCTATTGTCGTGAAGTAACCTGCCCAAGCTGTCTTGCCAAAACACCTTTGCTTAATACCTGCTGGCTATCAAAAGAGGCATCTGATGCATGGGGCGTAAAACCGATCTCTTCAGGTGAAGGTGTAAATGCCACATACCAATTCGAAACCTACCAGTGTAAAAATGGCAAGGGTCCGAATGGAGAAGACCCTGAACCAGGAACAGTAAAACGCGGCATTGGACAATGTATTCATTGTAAGCAGGCTATTGAAGCAGACGAAATTAAGTCTCAAGCAAGAGGGGAAAGCCCTCACGGCAAATGGGAAGATCAAATTTACTCAGTTGTAGCAACTCGCTTTCAACCTAAATTGGATAAAAACAAATTTCCTCAGTATTTCACAACAGGGGATAAAAAGGGCGAAATTAAAACGGAGAAAATCCGTTATTTTAGAGCACCTAATATCAGTGATATTGAATCATTCAAAAAGGCTAAATCTTATTTAGAAAGTAAGTGGGACTACTTTGATGATAAGGGACTTATTCCTACAGAAAAATTCCCTAAGGGCAATGACATGCGCCCACCAAACTACGGAATGGAACGCTGGTGCGACTTGTTTAATAGTCGACAATTATTAGGCCATTTGGTCCTAATGGATACAATTAGTACTTTAAAACCAGCAATAATAGAAAGGTATGGTCTAGAAAAAGCTAAAGCTATTATCACCTACCTTCAGTTTGGTATAGATAAAATAGTGGATTACAACAGTAAGCAAACTCGTTGGATCACACAAAGAGGGGTTGTATCAGGGACCTTCGGCCGACACGACTACTCGTTAAAATGGACGTATGGAGAAATGGTTTATACCGGCCCCTATTCTGGCCCGAAATGGGGACAAATTCAGGCCGCCAAAGCTTACAGAGAATTAAGTGAGCTATTAGCTGGTGTCAACAAAGTCTACGGTGAAAATATCCCGCTGCAAATTATCAATGGCACCGCAGCTCATATAGAAGGGGTTGAAGATAAATCTATTGATTTGGTGTGCATGGATCCTCCGTACTATGACAACGTTCAGTATGCGGAGTTATCGGATTTCTATTACGTTTGGCAAAAGCGAACTTTAAAAGACCTATATCCTGATGTCTTTTCAATCCGATTAACCAACAAAAGAGATGAAGCTGTCGCCAACCCATCGAGAGATGGTTCCGCGAAAAATGCCAAGGCCGAATATCAAAGGTTAATGCAGGAAATATTTGAAGAAAGTCGCAGAGTTGTAAAAGATAATGGCGTAATGACTCTGATGTTCACCCATAAAGCGCAAGACGCCTGGGAGACATTAACTAGGTCTTTAATTGAGGCTGGCTGGGTGATAACCGCATCATTCCCTGTGGAATCCGAATTTGGCTATTCAACTCATCAGCTAAATTTAGCTTCCGCAGCAAGCTCGATATTTATCACCTGCCGAAAACGCCAAGAAGTACAAACACAAGCTGCTTTTTGGTCTGGCTTAGGCGGCACCGGTATACAACACCAAATTCGCTCTGCCGTAGAAGCAGGCCTTGATGAATTCAGACCACTAAAACTCAACGCCGTTGACCAGATGATTGCCTGTTACGGTCGTGCCCTGCAGGTATTAAGTGAAAACTGGCCGGTAATGGATGGCGATGAAGAGGTATCACCGATTCGCGCCATGAACGAAGCCAGCCGAGTCGTCGCCGAACACCAAATAAAGGTGATCACGGATGGCAACATCTCCGTTGACGATTTGGATACTGAAACCGCCATGGCACTCACCATGTACGGTATTTGGGGCCACAATGAGGCTTCCTTTACCGAAATATTAAACCTGTCGCGCTCGCTTAATATTAGCCTCGAAACCCGTACCGGGGGTTACGGCATTGAAGGTCGCATGGTGGGTATTAACACCGAGATCAGCGGTCGTACTGCCGTTGCAGGTCAAGCTGCCGAGGACAAAGGCTACGCCGCACCATTAGTGAAGAAAGGCTCCAAGCTGCGCTTGGCTAAACCACAAGAGCGCAGTGCTCGCCGGGTTGCTAAACCACAATCAGATTGGGATGTTCTGCATGGCTTGTTACTGAAGTTCCGCGAAGGTGATGTGCCGGTAGCACGCGCCTATTTAGATGAACAGCGTGAAGGCAATGACAACATCATTCTCGACTTACTTGAGGTTTGGGGAGAGGAAGCCGAAACGCCAGAAGCACGTAACGAAGCCCGAGCACTACTGTTTGGCTTAAGACAGTAAACCGAGAGGCCTAACATTGTTAGGCCGCAGTTAACATAACATGGAACTCTACATGCAAGCGTCTGAACAAACATTTTCAAAGATCATTCAGTCTGATAATGGCAACGAACACTACCATGTGCCTAAATATCAGCGAGCCTATAGTTGGCGACAGAATAATTGGACTCAGCTATTTGATGATATTGATGAAAATGAAGCTGGACATTTCATTGGTTCAATTATTTGTATTGACGAAAATAGTCAACGCAGACCCGGGCACGACCTTGTATTTGAATTAGTCGACGGTCAACAGCGTATGACTACTCTCTCTTTGTTGATTGCTGCCTTGTACCAAAAATTAAGCCTCTGTCTAGACACAGCAGAAAATGATGATGATCTTGATGAAGATGACCTTGATGAGATAAAGGCCAAACGCCGAGGTATTGGGTTGCAACTCATCAGAAAAGTTAAAGCTGACGTCTCGGATCAACGCGGTGCAATTAAATCAGGTAAACGTGTTGTATTATTGCGAGTTCAACCATCCAGTCAAAATCATAATCTAGATGACTACTTGTACATACTTTCAACCTCTGGTGTTTTAGTCGAAACCGTAAAGTGCCCAAGCCATTTTGGTAACAGGCTAATGGCTAAAGCTTATCGCTATTTTTTAGATCGTTTGCCAAATTCAATAGATGCATTAATGCTTTTGGCCGACAAAATCAACCAACTGCAATTGGTTCATATTTCTGTCAACTCTCACGCTAACGCCTTTCGACTTTTTGAAACCCTTAACAACCGAGGAGTGCCTTTAACAGCCGTTGACATCATCAAAAACAAAATGCTGGCTGAAATGGAACGTCAACACGACGTTTCAATCGATGACGCATATGAGCTTTGGCAAGAAATGCTGGAAGACATTGAAGATGTTGAGGATCGTTTTTTAAGACAGTTCTATAACGCCTTTAAGCATAGAGAGAAAATTGGCCAACCGTCTTTTACTGCTAAAGCCACTTCATCAACTCTGATTGCTATTTACGAGAAAATCATTGAAAGCAATGCCAAGTTTATTTTCGATGAATTAGTATCAAAAGCTAAAGTCTACGGAACAATTACTCAGCCAGATGAGAGTACCCCGCTAGGTTTGGCTCTCGTAGACCTTAACCGGATCGGCGCAGTCCCTTCGAATACCCTGCTGATGTACTTGATGACTCTGGATGAAAAGCACTTCGCTAGTGCTGACACCTTACTTAGTGTTGTGCATTTTTTGCAGAAATATCTTGTGCGAAGAAATATCACCGACACCCCCAGCACGCGAGACCTTGATCAGTTACAAATTGATGTTATTGAGGCCTGTGAATCAAGAATAAAAGCAGAACAAACTATCGATCCCGACTTTGTTATTAGCGTCTACTGCAAAGGCCGTGGAGAGCCAGCTTCACTTGAATCATTCGAATCAGCATTGAGTGACAATTTGTTCTATTACAACAAACAGATGGCTCGCTATGTATTAGTAAAACTGGATGAGCGGGCTCATAGTCGCGAATACAAGCCGGACTTCTGGGCCAGAAACAACAAAGGGCAATATATTTGGACTGTAGAGCACATATTCCCTCAAGGTGAGAACATTCCAGCTCATTGGGTAGATATGATTGCAGGTGGAGATAACAGCTTAGCAAAAGAGATCCAAGATGAGAGCGTTCATTGCCTGGGCAACCTTACATTAAGTGGTTACAACTCCCGCCTATCGAATCAAAGTTTTGACAGAAAACAATCGAAAACAGAAATCACCGCTGCGGGCCACAAAATCGATATTGGCTACAAAAATGGTTTGTATTTGAACAACCTAAGTTTTGAATCGAATGGCAAAGATGTGTCACTTTCAACAATAGAACAGTGGCAAAAAGGTGATATTGCCCAAAGAAATCAAATGATGGTTAACCTGCTCAGCAGTCAATATCGTTTTGACCATGAGGTAAAAAATAATGAGGACTGCGAATAAATGCCATTAAAGGACTTTTCCTGGGAGTACAGTTATAAAACATCTCAGGTGAGAGCGCCGGGAGAGCCTGCCGTAGATATTCTGCGGGAATTTTATGTGCCATTGTTGCAACGTATTGTTCGCTATGATCGGGTAGCTGGTTTCTTCCGTTCATCGTCGCTTGCTCTTGCCAGTCGAGGCATGACCTCTTTTGTTAATCGCGATGGCAAAATGCGCCTGATTGCTGGCGTCGATATGACACCTAAAGATGTGCAAGCCATTATCAATGGCCAGCACACCATTCTTGAATCGCATCTTGATCAAGAACTTACCGGCAAAGAACAATGGCCGGAAGAAGCTGAGCGTGGTGTGGAGTTACTTTCTTGGATGGTTGCCCATGGCCACTTGGAGATAAAAGTTGCCTTAAGGAAGCATGCCCAGACCGGTGAAGCGATCAGCCTGGATTCCAGTGAAGATGGCTACGTGCATGAAAAATGGGCGCTGGCTTACGATGATGAAGGCGAAACCCTCTATGCCAGTGGTTCGTGGAACGAATCAGAAACAGCGCTGAAGCGTAATGCAGAGAATGTCGACGTTGATTGCTCTTGGGAAGGTAAAAAAGAACGTGCGAAAATTGCGGACGCCGCGCAATCATTTGATGCAATGTGGAATAACACCCATCCTGCTTTTTTAGTTAAAGACCTGCCTTCGGCTGTGCGTGAAAAGCTACTGCGTTTTTCTGAAAGCATCACGGTTCCAGTAGAGATCGACAACCAGCCCGCAGAGCTTGAGCAACCTAAGATTTCCAGCAAGGATGCGTTACGTTTTACCGCATTAAAATACGCACCTTTGATGCCTAATGGTGAGTACGTTGGCATGTATACAGCGCCAGTTGAGCCTTGGCCCCATCAAGAAGTGGTTGCTCGACGAATCATCGAAAACTTTCCAGCATCGCACCTGATGTGTGACGAGGTTGGATTGGGTAAAACCATTGAAGCAGGCCTGGTATTCCGCTCACTGTACTTAAGCAAGCGTGCAGAAAGAATCCTTATCGCAGCCCCAGCCAGTTTGACACGGCAGTGGCAACGCGAAATGGCGACTAAATTTTATCTTGGGTTTGACCGAGTCACAGCATCTCCGTCACCGCAAAGTGAATCAATATTTCCTCTTGAAGAGAAAAAGTCTATCGGCAGTCTATATAGCCCAAATCTAACGATCGTATCGACAGGTTTGATGGCGAGAAAGGAAAGACGCCGATTGCTGGATCAAGCGGATAAATTCGATATGGCCTTGGTGGATGAGGCTCACTATGCCCGTCGGCAAAACTCTCAACGTGGAACGAGAGGCTTTCCTCGTTTTAATCAGCTGTATCAGACTATTGCTGATCACATGCGTGGCAACACTCACTCCTTGCTTTTAGCAACTGCAACACCCATGCAGCTTGACCCTGTGGAAGTGAGCGACTTGATTCGTCTAACCAATCGCGTTGGCGCATTTCAATACGACCCGTCCTTGATGCTGGCTTACTATCGCCTTGTTAATGCCGTTGCCTCTGGAGAAAAGCTAAAGCAGGAAGAATGGGACTTTATTCGTAAGTCCGTCACCACAATAGAAAACCTGGACCCGAAACTCTGGCGATATCTCAACGACGTAGTCATTGATCCTATGTCGAAGATCTCGCTGGAGCAATGGTTAAATCGTGGCACGATCCCAATGCAACATGAGCTCGCCGCCTTAGCGAGACTATTATTTGCGGCAGCACCACTGTCACGAGTGATGCAGCGCCATACGCGTGATTTGCTCAAAATTTATCGACAGAAAGGCAAGCTCAGCGCAAACCTAGCCGATAGAACCGTTATTCCAACACCACGAATAACCTTTACCAAGAAAGAGGCTCGCGTAGATGGCCTGCTCGGTGAATATTGCGAAGGATTGAGAGAACAGCTTCTGGCTAGTGGGCTCAATGAGCCAGGTCAGGTGGCACTAGGCTTCTATTTGAGCTTCTTGCGCCTACGATTTGCATCCAGCCTTAAAGCGTTACAGCTGACACTTTCGCGTCGTAAAACAAAGGTTGAAGCAACGCTCATTGAGCAGCTGAAATACAGTACAGATCCTACCGATAATGAGGAGCTTCAGGAGTTACTCATTGACGGTGGCGACGATGACATTGACGCTGTTGAAATGCTTCTCAACAACAGGACCAAAGATGATCTAAGGTGGGAACGCGATATGCTCGACTCACTGCTAGGTGAGTTGGCTGATATCTATGAGGACTCAAATAAGTTTAGAGCGTTACTGACCGCACTCAAGCCCCGCATCGAGGGCAAGCGCATTAAGCAAGCCGTAATTTTTACCCGCTTTCTCGACACCCTTCATGATATCCGAGAGCGACTACAAGCCAAATTCCCCGAACTACTCATAGGAACCTATTCAGGTGAAGGTGGGCATTACTACGACCCAAATAAGAATCAAATGGTGGGTGTAGAACGTGACGTGATCAAACATCGATTTGTTCAAGGCCATATCGATATTTTGCTCTGTACCGACGCTGCCGCTGAAGGTCTTAACTTACAAACCTCTGATCTACTGGTTAACTATGATTTGCCATGGAACCCAATGAAGGTTGAACAGCGTATTGGTCGTATTGACCGTATCGGGCAAACTCACAAAGAAATTTTTGTTCTCAATCTATGTTTTGCTGACTCTGCAGAGCAATTTGTCTATGAGCGCTTGTTGAATCGTTTGGCTAGCGCAAATCTTGTGGTGGGAACACAGCAATTCTCGATGCTCCCTGTTACTACGGAAGAGTTCCAGAAATTGGCCGAAGGGACGATGACCGAAAAACAGGTAGAACAGGCTGCAATGGACCGAGCCAAAATCCAACAGGCTAATAATAAGCTTATGGAAGTCCCTGTGGAGGAAATGTTTAATGTGTATGTAAGGCTCAGCCAAACATACCGCAAACAGCCTCTGCCGGTTTATTTAACTGAAATTTGGCAAACCCTAATTGAGTCAGTATTCCTGGCAGAGATTGGCTGCAAGCTGAGTGATTGTGGAAAATACCTCACCTTAAATGGCATTGAATCGATCGTTGATGGTTCGGTATTAACTATCGACAGGTCTTTATTTGATACTGGCCTACCAGATGGCACGCATGTTTATTTCGCTACCTACGGTGAGCCCGTTTTTGAACGGTTGCTTAATTTCGTATTGGAGCAAATTGAAGAGCCTGTCTGCCAAGTTATCCACGTAAAACAAGGTAACATTGAATGTGCAGCTGTTGCGTATGTAGATCATAACAACCGAATGCAACTGGCAACCTCTGTGAAACAAACTCTCGCTGCCGCTGAAGCGAAGAGTTGCGAGGACCAAACTAGCATCCAACGCGCTCAATCGCAGATAGATAAGTTCGCTAAAGACACCCACCGAAACCAAAGCAAAATCGCAAATGTAGAGAGGAACAACTTGCTTCAAGCAAAGGCTCAGGTGCTATTGAACAATCAGGTTGTTCGTTCATTGATGTCTTCCAAACTCAAAACCAGCAAGCTCGATGACAACGCTACGGTCATGCTTCGAGCATTGGAAGAACAATTCAGTAAACGAGATACGGCCGTAAGAATCAGGAATGTCCCAAGAAGTATGGAGACCCCACTTTCTGCAGGCATCATCGATGCAACGTTCCCAAGACAAGGCGACGGGCATATTGATACACCGGTGCTTATCGTGAATACGGCACTAGAGTCTCTTGCGAGAAGAGTTGATGGGAGTAAAGGTGGTGCTCGCAGACAAACAGCCAGTGCGATCATTGATGGAATTCAAAAAAATCCAGGAGAGGTTAATTAGCACCCATAAGACATATTAGTGGAATATAAAAATCGTCTACGTGTTTTTAGAGCATGCACAACACTGGGTTTTGGCTGGTGCGGATATTAATGGCGGTACCAAGTTACGTATTGATTTGTGCAAGGGCGTCGATACATACCGGAAAGAAATATTTAACTTTAACTGGATTAAATTACCATTATGGTAAATAATGCGATAAATTTAAGCGCCTATACTGACGATCAGCCTCCTTGTAAAGCAGGGAGTGACAGAATCTATATCGCAGACGGGCCTCTTTATACATCAGAGTTGATTAGGGCATTGCTCGCAACCGCTGGTGACAACACTAAGCTATTGACTGAACGTTGTAGAAAAGATGTTCAGTCAATGGGATACGATATTGATGATGTTAAACAGCTAGTTTGTACCGCTCTGAGTTCAGGAAGTTACCTAAAATCAGAATGGTGCATAGTTGGTCAAACTGATAAGTCTATTTCTTGGGCTGCATGTGATAGTTATCGGCTGTTTAGAAATGAATGGGTGGAGTATGCGCATAAAGAAATGCGCTACGAATACTATGTGAAATTTGCGATAGGCAAGACAGGTAAGTTGTTATTACTGGTTTCTTGTCATTTATCGCGCTGAGGATATGTGATGAATATTCAAACTTGTCCAATTTGTGAGATGGGCCAATTAACTCTCCATACTGAGAGGATTACAGTTGAGCATTTAGGTCAACAAGGTCAAATTGAAAGCCAGTATGCAGTGTGTGATTGCTGTGGCAGTGAACAGACTGGTACTGCTGAAGCTCGCTTTAACAAGCGTGCAATGATTGCTTTTAAAAAGCAGGTGCAAGGCTTGTTAACGGG
Source organism: Pseudoalteromonas sp. APC 3694 (assembly GCF_030407565.1). Taxonomy (NCBI): domain Bacteria; kingdom Pseudomonadati; phylum Pseudomonadota; class Gammaproteobacteria; order Alteromonadales; family Pseudoalteromonadaceae; genus Pseudoalteromonas; species Pseudoalteromonas sp. APC 3694. The sequence continues at coordinate 8,084 of NZ_JASDDE010000023.1, read as the reverse complement.
TAATGAACTCCAGGTCTTGCGTAAACGCTGGGGCTTAAAACAGGCTGATGCTGCAAAAGTGTTTGGTGGTGGCCCTGTTGCTTTTTCCAAGTACGAATCAGACGATGTGATGCAATCAGACGCAATGGATAAACTGCTCCGTTTAGCGGCGGAAGTGCCAGCTGCTTTAGATAAGTTAATGTTGAATGCGGGTGTTGAGCGTAATATCCAGACAAGCTGGAAAAATGTAGCTGTAGTGGATTTCTCATCGACTGCTCGAAAGACGAGAATTGTTGCATCACACGAACTCGAACTAGAGGCGTGTTATGGTTAAAAAAGTATCAAAATCGTTACAGCAGGCTATTGATGCTTTAGTGATACAGGATGTATACGTTAAATCGTGCCAAGCTAAGTGTGTTGAAGACTTTGACCCAAAATCCACGGAACTTGAAGCGTTGTTAGTGCAACAAATGCATGTTGTTCTTCGAAGTGAATTGATCGATATTGATGGCGATGGCCATCTGGTACGCATTTATATCCGTTTGGGGACTCGTTGGGTTGATCCTAAAGCAGATAGTGATCCTGATATAAAAGCTTTTGTTGAAGCTGACTTTATTGCTGAATATCAAGTCACAGCAGAACTAGAGCAGGCAGCGATTGATGAATTTGCACTGAAAAATGCTAGCTACCATGTTTGGCCTTATTGGCGCGAGTTCTTGAGTACTCAATGTGAACGACTGCGCTTGCCAAGAGTTGTTTTACCAACTGTGCAATTTAGCAAACAGTAACTAAAAATCGACATCAAAAAATATCGAGCTATTTGGCGCTTTTGATATTAAAATCGCATCAACAACACCCCTCCCGCTACCCGTTAGATCAGCGCCCCGCGAGGGGTTACTCGTTTTTAAGACTTCTAATTTTTGCTACCGTAATCAGTTACGGCACCAAAATTAGCTTCCAACCACACATCATTCTCTGGCCCACAAAGGTGGTGCAGCAGCGCTAGGTTGATCTGGTGACTGATCACGTTGCCGTTTCGTTTTTGGCTTTCTTTTCTTAAACCTCTCAGTAATAACCCCGTACATGACTTACCCATTTGCTCCGGCGAACTGGGCAGGCAAAAAGCGCGGTTTTGCTGTGTGGGGTGCAGGGTAGTGCGTTTTCCTGTTTTAGATAAAGGCGTAATGCACCAAAAAATACAGGCGTTGGCCGGTGTGTTTGCTTGTAATGTGTTGGTTTGGCTCGTGCCATCCCTATATGTCGGTAACAAATGTGCTGGTAATAGAGCCAACCCGCCTTGCGCGTTGCCATCAACCTCAGGTAAAGGTAGCCAATATAGGTTTGGCCATTGCTCGGGGCTCTGCCATTTTTCTACGATCACTTGTGCGCCAATGCTATTTAGCCATTGGTGAATCGGGCAGCTTGGGTGCGCTTGTTTAACGCGTGGTAACTGATAGGTCAACCAGCGGGTTAAGCGTTCGGCCGCATTATCGCACTGGCTTAATGCTGGGTAGAGGGTAAACGCGCCATGCCTAACCAATAAAGCGACCACCTGCTGTATCCATTCTCTATCCCAATCGTTAGCACTTGCCCATAACACGTCACTTATCACCTTGTTGGTTTTTCATGCCGTCTATTTTCAGTGGTCGGGTGCAGACGCGGTGGTGAATTAGATGAAAGAAATGGCCATCAAACTAACCAGTCAAATCGGTTTTTTATGATGACCTGTGCGCGGCTAACTGTTTGATATACATAGTCCAATACGGCGCTGTTTGGCTGTGTTCGCCAAGTGCAAAAAAATCGAGAAGCCAAACGATCGTTTGTATTCTGGGTTTAAAAAATCAAACGGTTTGTACTTTAATGCCGAGGTTGGTTTAGGGTACAAAAAGTGCCAAACCTTGCTTTTATCCAGTACCGGCAAGGCTTAGCAGCGTTGGATTTCAATCGAGAAGCCAAACAGTAAATGGGCAAATTTCCCTGTTTGGCGTTTCGATCCAAAAGCCAAACGGATAGTGGTTTTGGCGTATGGGTATAAAGGCATGGGGAAGTGTTTAATGAAGTGCTGCTGTTTATTTTGGCTTGGCATTTAATGCGGGGTTTGTTGCAAACCCCGTTTACCCATTCATTATCACAGGCTACGGAATAGCCACTGCGGCCCTGTTGATTTTGCCAACGATTGGCAAAGATATCCTCTCGTCCACGAAATCGTTGTCTGAATAGGGCGACCTTTTGTTCTGGCGTGAATGTCTGTACTGAACGTTCGTTTTGAGCGCTACGCAAAGCCTCTCTTAATGCGAGAAGCCGCTGCTTTTCGTTTTCAAGCTCAGCTAGCCTGTTATCAATAGCAGAAATGTTTGAGTAGCGAGCGTCATTCATAACAAACTAATTTTGATTCGCAGCGCTATGAAGCGCGAACTTGCGGTGGCTTGATCAGCGACTCTGCTGGAATACCTAGTCCTTCATGAAGCTTCCAAATCATTTTTAGCGTGAGTGATCGCTTATGGTTTAGGATTTCATAAACACGATTGCTTTTACCTATCATGGGTTCAAGATCTTTAACCGTTAAGCCTTTGCGCTCCATCTCAAACTTTATTGCCTCAACAGGGTCTGGCAAATCCATTGGAAAAAGTTTTGCTTCGTAGGCTTCAACTAACGTAACCAAAATGTCCAGCTTTTCGCCTTCAATGGTATCTGGCTCCGCCATCATTAGGTTTTCGATGTCGTTTAATGCCGCGCGGTAGTCGGCATCTGTTTTAATAGGTCTGATGTCCATTATATTTACCTCTTGTTACTACCTCTTGGCTTTAAATCGTTTGCACATCAATTTTTTATTCGGCTCGTCCATGAGCCTTACCCTTCGGGCTCGCGTTGCTCATGAAAATTCGTTCCCGACGAATTTTTCGTATTGTGCATGACTGCCGATAAACCGTATGTAAACCACCTTGTAGGCATAATTGATCCAAACGACTAATCGGTATTTATTACCGGCAATGTTAAACACGACACGCCCATCTTTGAGGATGCTGGCATTTCTAAAGTCCTGTTTCACATCCGACGGTGATCCCCAATCAGCGTTTAATGCATGCCTATACCACGCTAAAGTTGGCTCTTTCGCGTCAATGTATTCTGGGCTGTCTTCCCAAAATGTTTTTAAGGTTGATAGTGCGATAATTCTCATAAACAGATGTTAGTCCCATATTGGGACTTTTGCAAGTTTGGCATTTTTGATGCGGTTAGGAGTTCTTACCGCATCCCCGATTGCCCCATTCCTTGGGGCAGTTTAATTTCCTCTAATTCACCTTCTAAAGCTTGTGGTATCAAGTGTTGCCCCATTGTCCCAAATGCCCACGGTAAGTGAGTAAATGGGGGCTGCCTAGTTTCGCCTGATGGGCTTTTTCGGCATGCGGCTGCGTTTGCCATCGAAAAAGGCTAATACTCTGAACCAATAGAGTGATTCTTCATAACCTAGGCTATGCGTTGGGCGTGCAGGCGGTATGAGCCCCAGTTTGCGTCCTAGGCTGACAATCACGTAGAACGTGAGTTTTAACGTCAGCCAAGGAGCGAGTACCAAGAATACCATCAGGCAATACCGAGTAAGTGCGTAGCCTATACCATAAGGCTGTTCGAGTAGGGCAATGCCAATACACCAGCCAAGGCCTGCCAGCATGGCTATTGGAAAGGTAATGGGAGCGAATCGCATCATAAATGGCATGTTAACGCCCTCCTGCGTGCTGTTGCGAATGTGGCTCAAAGTTCACCAGTGGTTCAACTACATCAGCCACGGTTTGATGGGCAATACGGCGCTCTTCAAAGTAATCGTGGCGGTCGTAGATACCCTCAACGCCTTTTAGCTTATGGTTAAGACAGCGTTCGGCCACGTTGCCTGCAATGCCTAAAGAGGCGGCAAGGCTGCGAAAGGTACGGCGTAAATCGTGTATGGTGAAGTGTTCAAGTTTACCCATTTTATTGGGAGGCTGCTTTTTGCGCCCAGGCTCGCGACCAAAGAGTTTAGATATGGCACGGTTGAGTGTATCTGGCCCCATATGTGGGCGATGGCTTGCTCGTCTGGCTGGGAAAACATAAGGCGAGCCACAAGCGCGGATTTGCAACTCGTTAAACCAAGCAATTGCTTGGCGCGGTAAGGGAATGCTGATCGGCACGCCAGTTTTACTACGTTCCTTGGGTAGGTCCCATACGCCCGTGGTTAAGTCTATTTCACGCCACATGGCTTCGCACAGTTCGCTTTTGCGCACGCCCAGCGCCAAAAACAGGCAGCAAGCGAGGTAGTTATCGCGGCCAAAGCTATTGATATGGGTATGAAACACGCTAAAGGCGTAGTGAATTTCCTCTTTGCTGAGCATTCTGTCTTTACTGGACTCCACGCCACCGGCATCGTCTACGGTAAATGCTGCGGCTGGGTTGTTCAGCGTTAAGTCTAGCTTTATCGCATGCCGAAACAGCTGCTTCATATACATCAAGGTATCGTTGGCAATGGTAGGGCGGTTACTTTCTCGAATGCGCTCTAATACTTCGCGTACATGTGTTGGACGCACAGCTTGGATAGGAAGTTGACCAATCACTGGTGCAATTTCTTTGGTAAAAACACGTTTGGGTATATTTGGGTGCTTTAATCGGCGACTTAAGTCTTTGGCATACCAGTCTTGAAACAGCTGACTGACATTTTGAATCTCAGGGATGGTTTCAATAGCACGGATTGCTAATGGGTCTTCACCTTGCTGAAGTTGTAGCTGCATTTTAGACGATTCAAGTCGAGCCTCTGCTAAGGTCATACTTGGGTATTGGCCGAGCGTGGCTTCTCGTCGTCCGTTTAGGCTGGTATACCTTAGCATCCAATACGGCATGCCAGATTTTCTTACGCAAAAATATAAGCCGTTACCATCACTGTATTTTTTGTTTGCTGTTGCGGCGCGAGCATAAGACTGCACCTGAGTTGCGGTTAGTTTTGCCATCGTTTGTTACTCTATATTCCTAAGAAATCGTTAAAATTTGCTCACCATTGCCCACCACTGTTTGTTTATCGATTGGTTCGATAGTTGAGTGATTGAACAACCTGCAAGCAGCACGATAAGTGGAGATGGCATAAGGCGGTGGTGAGATAGATGCAAAAATCTGCTCACCAGATACCTTGACTTTTTGCTTATTGAGTCAAAAAAACAGGTCTTGCCCACCATTTTGCCCACCACTTAAACAGCAACTGGTAACGGACATCTGCAAACCGATTTGGACGGGAAAAATAAAAAAGCCCTGTATTTACAAGCAAATAACAGGGCTTCTAAGACATTCTTGGACGGGTGAAAAAACTATTCGATGTTTTGGATCTGCTCTCTCATCTGCTCAATAAGCACTTTTAGCTCTACAGCTGCATTAGTAATATCGCTATTAATAGACTTAGAGGCTAGGGTGTTTGCTTCGCGGTTAAACTCCTGCATCATAAAATCTAAACGGCGGCCACATGCGCCACCTTTATTAAGAATTTTTTTAGTTTCTTTTACGTGCGATTTTAAGCGGTCGAGTTCTTCGGCGACATCTTGCTTTTGCGCAAGGTAAATAAGCTCTTGTTCAAGGCGAGATTCGTCAATGTCGGTTTTTAAGTCTTCAAGCTTTTGATTAAGCTTTTCACGCTGCCACTTTGCTATTTCTGGTAAGTGACTTTCTACTACAGTAACTTGCTCAAGTATGGCATCAAGGCGAGTGGCAATCATTTCTTCTAAATTTGCGCCTTCATCGCCACGAGCTGATTTAAAATCTTCAACTACTTGGTCAAAGCCCGCTATAAGTGCTTTATTAACGGTATCTAAATCGAGCTCCTGTGCTTCCATTACGCCAGGCCAGCGCAGTATATCAACAGGATTAATGTCGCCACTGCTTTGTTGCTGCACCCATTTAGCACTATTTATTAGTTGCTCAGCAAGTGACTCATTAATTGATAGCTCACCCACGTGTGCTGGATTTGCAACAAACTTTAAAAATACTTCAACTTTACCGCGTTGCAAATTTTTACGTAAACGCTCACGAATTACCGGCTCCATGCCACGAAATTGCTCTGGTGCGCGAATAAACGTTTCAAGGTAGCGCTGGTTTACTGAACGAATTTCCCAGGTGCCAGTGCCCCAATCGCCTTTAATTTCGCGACGCGCATAAGCAGTCATACTGTGGATCATGGATAAGTTCCTAAAATTTATTAATACAATATTGCGATGATTATACCGTAACACTGCTTAACCTCTAGAGAAAATTTATTACGCTGAATATTTTACAATCAGCATGGCATCTACCTGCACATGCACTTATAATGTCGCAAATTCAGAATTAAGGGGATCGTCAATGCGTCCAAGCGAAAGAACACCTAACCAAATTAGACCGGTATCATTTACACGTAATTACACATTACACGCTGAAGGCTCAGTACTTGTTGAGTTTGGTAATACCAAAGTACTTTGTACTGCTACGGTTGAAGCAGGTGTACCACGTTTTATGAAAGGCCAAGGTAAAGGTTGGATCAACGCTGAATACGGTATGCTACCGCGCTCAACGCATACGCGTAATGCTCGTGAAGCAGCACGTGGTAAACAAGGCGGTCGTACTATGGAAATTCAACGCTTAATTGCTCGCGCATTAAGAGCTGCAGTAGATTTAAAAGCGCTTGGCGAAAACACCATTACAATTGACTGTGATGTGATTCAAGCTGATGGCGGAACACGCACTGCATCTATCAGTGGTGCATGCGTTGCTTTAGTTGATGCACTTACTCACATGCGCGCTAAAGGAATGATCAACTCAAACCCGCTTAAGCACATGATTGCTGCTATTTCGGTAGGTATTTATAAAGGCCAACCAATTAGTGATTTAGAGTACCTTGAAGATTCTGAAGCCGAAACCGATATGAACGTAATTTTAACTGAAACAGGTAAAATTATTGAAGTACAAGGTACCGCAGAGGGCGAACCATTCTCGTTCGACGAATTAGATGAGCTACTTACACTGGCTAAACATTCAATCCGTGAAATTATAGATGTACAAAAACAAGCACTAGCATAAATAGGTAATCAGCGATGAAAGAATATCAAAAAGAGTTTATTGAATTTGCTTTAGAAAAGCAGGTATTAAAGTTTGGTGAATTTACCTTAAAATCTGGCCGTACAAGTCCATACTTTTTTAATGCAGGTTTGTTTAATACCGGTCGTGATCTTGCTCGCTTAGGTCGCTTTTATGCAGCGGCACTTGAAGATGCAGCAATTGAATATGATGTACTATTTGGTCCCGCTTATAAAGGTATTCCAATTGCAACAACTACCGCAGTTGCGTTAGCTGATCATTACAACAAAGATGTGCCTTACTGCTTTAACCGGAAAGAGAAAAAAGCACACGGTGAAGGTGGCAGCTTAGTAGGTTCGGATCTTAAAGGTAAGATAATGCTAGTTGATGATGTGATCACGGCAGGCACTGCAATTCGTGAATCAATGGAAATCATTGCCGATAACGGCGCAGACCTAAGTGGTGTACTAATAGCACTTGATCGCCAAGAAAAAGGCAAAGCTGAGCTTTCAGCTATACAAGAAGTAGAGCGTGACTTTAATACTCAAGTAACTTCTATTGTTAAATTGGCTGATCTAATCAGTTACCTTGAAAATCAAGGAACCATGGATGAGCATTTAGCGGCAGTAAAAGCATACCGAGATCAATACGGTGTAGCATAAGTAAGAGCCTCGCAAAAGCGGGGCTTTATTTTGTTTAAAATTTAGCAGAACTCGCACGAATAGTTAAAGCGAGTTAATTCTCATAGTCGAGTGATTAAATCCAACTATAGCCATAAGAGCATTAGCAGATCGTATAAGTACAGAGATTAATGTTCCATCGGATCAAGCTAAAGATATAAGATCTGCAGAGGTTACTCTCCTATTGGTGATCATGATGATCATTCTTTCACACATTTAAAGGCTACCTCACAGTTAAACGCTTAAATACGCGTTTATTGTTAATAAATTGATGGTTATGTTGTATTTTTAGTATCTATCGTTCAAATATCCAGCGAACAGTCATTTATTTCAAGTTTTCTTCAAAAAAGGGTTGATCTGTTTTCGGAT